>JAIECC010000464.1 GCA_029068665.1 Lachnospiraceae bacterium | reverse complement strand
CAGGGGAGCTTCATGCTCCGGGCAGTACCTATGTGACGACTCAGAATCCGGCAGAGCTTCAGGCAGAGGTAGAGGCGATTCTGGTATCTTCGCTGGCGGTATCACCAAAGGATACC
Source organism: Lachnospiraceae bacterium (assembly GCA_029068665.1). Classification (GTDB taxonomy): domain Bacteria; phylum Bacillota; class Clostridia; order Lachnospirales; family Lachnospiraceae; genus CAG-632. Next base: position 6,362 of record JAIECC010000464.1, on the reverse strand, counting down.
ACTATCGGCATAGGGGAAACCCTTCAGCTGTCGGTGGCAATTCAGCCGGAGGATGCGCTGGACCCAACGGTAACCTGGACGACTTCGGATGCTGCCATTGCAACCGTAGATGCCAATGGTCTGGTAACGGCACATGGAGAAGGGACGGTTACCATAACAGCCACTGCAAATGATGGAAGCGGGTGCTTTGATACAGCAACGGTGGTGGTTGTGAAAAAAGCAGGAAATGCTTCTCAGCCAAAGACCGGGGATGATTTCCCGATGGGGGCATTTCTGTTGTTTGGGTGCCTTTCCATGCTTATGGCAATCCTCAGTATTTCTAATCTGGGGAAAAAACGAAACGAGGGTTAGACGGGTAAATTTAGATTTTAGAGGAGGATATAAATGAAAAAGCAAAAAGGATTGATACAAAGAACCTTAGCCGGTATCCTGTGTGTAGTTATTGGTGCAGGAATGGCAGGCAGTTATTGGTGTGCCAATGGGCAGACTGTGGCAGCAGAGGAAATGACAGAGCTTACATCAGAAGTAGGTCAGGAAGAAGCAATTTCGGACGTTATATCTGATTCTTCTGAGGAAGAGGTGCTGACAGATGATGCTATGCAGGATATGGCAGAGGAAGAAGTACCGGCGGATATCACAACGGAAGCAGACACAGAAATGGAGACTACGGATATTGAATCGGAAGCTTTGCTTACAGAGGATGAAGAGGATTTAGAGCCGGAAGAAGTCATAGAGGATATACCGGAACCGGTTACGGCTACGGTGAAAAAATGGAAAACGGCACGGGAATTTGTCAGCCGGTTGTACGAAGTGTATTTGGGAAGGCCTGCTGATGATGCCGGGCTGGAATTCTGGGCAGGTAAGATTGAAAGGCAGGAAATAGGTGCAGCAAGTGTTGCATATAATATTATTTTTAGTAGTGAAAGCAGGCAGAATAGTATGTCAGATGAAGAATTCTGTCTGACGACATATTGCTTGTTATATAACAAAAACATTGAAAATACGACATGCCCGGATGTATATCCGAGATTTCTTCAGGATGGATTTTCAAGAGAATTTGTACTTCGGGATATGGCTGGCTACAGTTTTACGCTTTTGTGTCGGGAATATGGAATAATGTCAGGAAGTATAAGTGTGCGGCAGCCAAGAGATCAGAATGTGGAACTGACACGGTTTGTGAATCGGTTATATACCCAGGCATTAGGCAGAAAAGGAGAAGAGGGCGGTTTGAACTATTGGTGTGACGGGCTTATGAACAAAGGCTATTCGCCATATACGGTTGCAAACTATTTTATCAATTCCCCTGAGTTTGAGAATAAGCATCTGTCCGATGAGGAATATGTAAAGACACTATATCGGACCTTCTTTGGAAGAGAATATGATCAGGAGGGGTTAAATTTCTGGACAGGAAGACTGGCAACAGGAACCTCCAGGGCGTATGTATTGAATTTTTTTGAACATTCCTGGGAGTTTTTTGAGATTGTATCTTATTTTGGCGTTAGAAGTAAAGCAGAGTTATGGGTAGACGAGAGGAATCTGATTTTGAACAGTATTGCTGATCCGAGAGCAAAGGCTGCAATTTTGTATGCATTGGACCGCAAGGGATATCCATATAGTCAGGAATTGAGAAATACCGGTGCTTATTATGATTGCAGCTCACTGGTATATTATTCATGGCAGTATGCCGGTGTAGACCTTAGCTATCGTGGATCCAATACAGCAGCTTCTATAGCACAGGGCCTGGTTACATCCGGAAAGCAGATACATCCTGCATCAATGAGTGACATGCGGCCGGGGGATTTGATTTTTACCACAGGTGGAGACAATGGCCGATATATGGGAATTACACATGTTGCAATGTACATGGGTTCAGGTCGGGTGATTGAAACTCCGGTTAGCGAAGGTATCGGAGCTCCTGCTGCTGTGGGACGTACCTATATGGATGATGGGACTCTTGATTATCTTATTAATAAGCACGGTTATATTGTTTGCAGACCATAGATAAAACCTAAAAAGACAGGTGCGGGAAATCGCACCTGTTTTTTATATGACAGAACCTATCTCCTTTGGGGGATCGGAAAAGGGTATATGCTTCTTCTTTTCAGGTAAAATACTTGATTTTATTATAACTTCGAGGTAGTATAAAACAGATAGACCAATGAAGGCTTTGCCTGATTTTATATATGCAGCATCAGAATATTCATAAGATATGGAAATCCAATTGGAGTAGGAGGATAAAAACAATGCATAAAGAACTGGAAAAAACCTATAATCCTCAGGAAATTGAGGGACGTTTATATAGTAAATGGCTGGATAAGAAGTATTTCCATGCCGAAGTGGACAGGAGTAAGAAGCCTTTTACCATCGTGATGCCGCCACCGAATATTACCGGTCAGCTTCATATGGGACATGCTCTGGATAATACCATGCAGGATATCCTGATTCGCTTCAAGCGGATGCAGGGGTATAATGCATTATGGCAGCCGGGTACAGACCACGCAGCCATTGCTACAGAGGTCAAGGTAATCGAATCTTTAAAGGAGCAGGGCATCGACAAGCAGGAGCTTGGACGGGAAGCTTTTTTAGAGAAGGTATGGGATTGGCGAAAGGAATACGGAGGACGTATTGTAAATCAGTTAAAGAAGCTGGGTTCTTCTGCTGACTGGGACCGGGAACGCTTTACCATGGACGAGGGAAATAATAAGGCGGTTACTGAAGTCTTCTGTAATTTATATGAAAAAGGATATATTTATAAGGGGTCTCGGATTGTCAACTGGTGTCCGGTATGTCAGACAACGATTTCCGATGCGGAGGTTATTCATGAAGAGCAGGAAGGTCACTTTTGGCATATTAATTATCCGGTAGTAGGAGAAGAAGGCAGATTTGTAGAGATTGCAACCACAAGACCGGAGACGCTGCTTGGTGATACGGCCGTTGCCGTAAATCCGGAGGATGAACGGTATCAGGATATCATTGGGAAGATGCTGAAGCTTCCGCTGACGGATCGGGAGATTCCGGTGATTGCAGATTCTTATGTTGACAAGGAGTTTGGAACCGGCTGTGTTAAGATTACCCCGGCTCATGACCCTAACGACTTTGAAGTTGGGAAGCGGCACAATCTGGAAGAAATCAATATTATGAATGATGATGCCACCATCAACAGCTTAGGTGGCAAATATGCCGGTATGGATCGGTATGAAGCCCGGAAAGCAATGCTGGAGGATTTGGAAGCACAGGGCTTGTTAGTTAAGGTAGTTCCCCACACCCATATGGTAGGTACTCATGATCGTTGTAAGACAACGGTTGAACCATTGGTAAAACCACAATGGTTTGTAAAGATGGAAGAAATGGCAAAGCCGGCCAAGGAGGCAGTGGTAGATGGAACTCTGGAATTAATTCCGGAGCGTATGGATAAGACCTACTATAACTGGCTGGATAACATTCGTGACTGGTGTATTTCCAGACAGCTTTGGTGGGGACATCGGATTCCGGCCTGGTACTGTCAGGATTGTGGTGAGACCATTGTTGCAAGAGAGACACCTTGTTCCTGTCCAAAGTGCCAGAGTAAGAATTTAAAGCAGGATGAGGATACTCTGGATACCTGGTTCTCTTCTGCGTTATGGCCATTTTCTACCCTGGGCTGGCCGGAACGGACGGAAGAGCTGGAGTATTTTTATCCGACCAATGTGCTGGTGACCGGATATGACATTATTTTCTTCTGGGTTATCCGTATGGTATTTTCCGGTATTGAACAGACAGGAAGGCTTCCGTTCGACCATGTATTATTCCATGGTCTGGTGCGGGATGATCAGGGACGGAAGATGAGCAAATCCCTTGGTAACGGAATAGATCCGCTGGATGTCATTGATAAATATGGGGCAGATGCCCTGCGTCTGACACTGATTACCGGTAATGCACCGGGAAATGATATGCGTTTCTACTGGGAGCGTGTAGAGGCCAGCCGTAATTTTGCAAATAAGATCTGGAATGCTTCCCGGTTCATTATGATGAATATGGAAAAGGCAGACGAAAAGGAAGTTTCCATTGCTCAGCTGACTCAGGCAGATCGTTGGATTCTTTCCAAGGTAAATGCTTTGGCAAAGGAAGTAACGGAGAATTTAGAGAAGTACGAGATGGGTATTGCGGCAGATAAGCTGAATCATTTTATCTGGGAGGAATTCTGTGACTGGTATATCGAAATGGTGAAGCCTCGTCTGTGGAATGATGAAGACGAAACAAAGGCGGCGGCACTTTGGACCTTAAAAACAGTATTGATTCAGTCATTAAAGCTGCTGCACCCATATATGCCATTTATTACGGAGGAAATCTTCTGTAACCTGCAGGAGGAGGAAGCCTCTATTATGATTTCTTCATGGCCGGTATTTAAGGAGGAATGGAACTTTGCTTCTGATGAGTCGGCAGTGGATACCATTAAGGCAGCAGTCCGGGGTATCCGGAATATCCGCACCGAGATGAATGTGGCACCAAGTAAGAAGGCAACCGTATATGTGGTTTCTGAAAAGGCAGAGATGCGTAAGATTTTTGAAGACAGCAAGGTATTCTTTGCTACCTTAGGTTATGCCAGCGAGGTATATGTGCAGGCAGATAAGACAGGAATTGCTGAGGATGCAGTATCCGTATTGATTCATGATGCCGCACTGTATATGCCGTTTGCAGAATTAGTCGATGTGGAGAAGGAAATCGAGCGTCTGACCAAGGAGCAGAGTAAGCTGCAGGGTGAAATCAAGCGGGCCAATGGAATGCTGAATAATCCGAAGTTTGTAGAAAAGGCTCCGGCAGCTAAGATTGAAGAGGAAAAGGCAAAGCTGGAAAAATATACGCAGATGCTGGCACAGGTAGAAGAACGGCTGAACCAGTTGAAATAAGAAGTTCTGAGCCTGGCTGCAGTTAAAATACGAATGCTGCCGGAACTTATTGGTGAAGAAACATGAAGGTTAAAGTAAGAACTTATATAGAAAAAGATTTGCCGGAAATGATACGCATATGGAATGAAGTCGTGGAGGAAGGCATTGCCTTTCCCCAGGAAGAGTATCTGACCACTGAGACAGGAGCCCGGTTTTTTGCCGATCAGACCTACAGTGCCGTTGCTGTGGATACCGATACGGAGCAAATCTGCGGATTGTACATTTTACATCCCAATAATGTAGGAAGGTGTGGCCATATATGCAATGCAAGCTACGCAGTTGCTTCGGAACTAAGGGGACTGCATGTTGGAGAAGCACTGGTTTCTGATTGTCTGGTTCAGGGACGGCTGCAGGGCTTTCAGATTTTGCAGTTTAATGCAGTGGTAGCATCCAATCTGCCGGCACGGCAGCTTTACCAGCGTCTTGGGTTCAAGCAGCTGGGAGTTATTCCGAATGGCTTCCGTATGAAAGATGGTCACTATGAAGATATTTGTCCTTATTATCACGAACTATGAAGTGGAGGCTCATCGGGATGGAACTGATAAAAGCAGGTGAAAAAACCTATTATATTAAGAATCCTACAAACATAGGGATTTATAAAATCGATGATGAACATGTGTACCTGATTGATTCCGGCAACGACAAGGATGCGGGAAAGAAAATCTTAAAGCTGATTGCTGAACAGGGCTGGAAGGTAAAGGGAATTATTACCACTCACTCCAATGCGGACCATATTGGCGGGAATAAAGTGATTCAGGACCGGACTGATTGCACTGTATTGGCATATGGAATAGAAAAATGCATGACGGAATATCCGGTTTTGGAACCTTCATTTTTGTATGGAGGTTACCCCTTCAAGGATATTCGGAATAAGTTTTTGCTGGCAAAGGAATCACAGGTGGTTTCCATTGAACATAATCTTCCGGAAGGTTTAGAATATTTTCCTTTGCAGGGCCATTTCTTTGATATGATTGGAATCCGTACAAGTGATAATGTTTATTTTCTGGCGGATTCCGTGTTTAGTGAAGAAACCATTACTAAATATCATTTGTTCTTTTTGTATGATGTAAGAGGATTTTTGAATACCCTGGACTATCTGGATACTCTGGATGGACGCCTGTATATTCCCTCTCATTGTGAAGCAGTTGAAGATATTTCTTCTTTCGTTGAATTAAATCGGAATAAGGTCCTGGAAATTCTGGATAAAATATATAATGTCTGTAAAAAGGAGATAGGCTTTGAAGATATTTTGAAATTTATCTTTGACGAATATGAATTGACCATGAATGCCAATCAGTATGTACTTGTGGGAAGTACCATTCGGTCTTATTTATCCTGTTTATATGATGAACATAAAATCACTTATGTATTTCAGGAAAACCGAATGCTTTGGAAGGCGTTATAGCGAGAAAATCTACAGATGAAAAAAATCTGTAG
>JAIECC010000463.1 GCA_029068665.1 Lachnospiraceae bacterium | reverse complement strand
AAACCTCTTCTGCTTGCCGCCGGAAAGCTGTTCCGGAAACAGGTTTCTGTAAGAATCCATATGCAAACGTTACAACACGGAAGCGATTCTTCTCTTTCGCTCCTTCTTTCTTATATTATCTGCCAGAAGTGGTATTTCAATATTCTCATATACGGTAAACTCCGGTATCAAAGCAAAGTGTTGAAACACAAAGCTGATATAGGTTCTCCGAAGCTCGTCCAGTCTTTGGGTATTGGTCCCTGTCATAGGTTTGGAATCAATATATACCTCCCCCTCCGTAACAGAATCCAGACCTCCTATGATATTTAGCAGCGTGCTTTTCCCGGAACCGGACTCTCCTGTTATGGCAGCAAATTCTCCTTCCTTTATTTCCAGGGAAACATGATTTAAGGCCCTTATTTCGTATTCATCTCCTACATAAACCTTACTGACATCCACCAGCTTTATCATTTCCAAATCTCTCCTTCCAACAGTTCCTTGATCCGATAAGTACGGAGCTTTCTCCCGATCAAATGATAATAAGTCATATTGAATAATCCCAAAATAATTACCACTACAGGAAATATCCAATAAAATGTCGAAACAGCAGTTCCACCAAGTATATTATTTACAGCAGCATAGCTGCATGGAATTGCAATACCAAATCCCAGAACCAGGCGCAGACTGCATTCCAGAAAGGACATCCACTGAATATCCCTTCCGGTCCATTTACAGGCAAGCAGTATCCCAAACATATGCTTCCGATATTTCAGATTCATGACCACCGATAAATACTGTGCTGTCATACTAAGCCCCAGACACACAATGCCAAAAAGCAGCTCCACCCAATCACTCTTATATGCATAGCGCAGCAGGCTCTGGCTTTTTTCCTGTAAGGAAACCGTTTCATATGTCCGGATTCCCATTTGCTCCGCCTGCTCTTGTACATACGCATTTACCGCTTCCGGCGACAGGGTAGGATGATACAGGTAGCTGTTATTTGCCCCATTCAGAACATTGACATATCCACTTGCCTCTAAGTGTGTATTTGCATCCATCAGGAGCATATTATCCAGCTTTATGGAGCTCTGCAGACCGCCGCTGGCATTATTTGCCAGCCATTCACTGTTTTTTTGCAGAATCTGATTTACCTGATACTCTCTGCCGGTCTCCTTATCCAAAATAACCGTTCCAATGGGATACTGCTCCTTCAGTCCATATCCCACAGCCACAAACTGCTGCTGTGAAAAATCAATGGGATTGTCATCTATATCAGTCAGGGTTCCAATGGGGATTAATTCCTTTGAAATACACAGGATTTCAATATCTGAATTGAGGAAACCGGTATAATACAGACCGGCACAAATCCCCTCCTGCCCTTGATTCAATCCATGGATAAACTCATAAAAGCTCCTGGTTTCTTCCCCGGACCAGAAAATCTTATAGTACTCGGTATTGATGATATACAGCCGGGAATCCTCCACGGATAGAACCGACTGATTCTCTATAATCCGGTATATGTAATCCAAATACATGGTGGTTTCAAATAAAAGCAGGGAAAAGGAAATCCCCAGCATAATTGTTGTAATCAGAAACCTGCCCAGGGTCCGGTTTATTTCCAAAAATAATGTTTTAATCAAATATCTTACTTTCATTCCCTTATCCTCTTCTATACGCTGACAACGGACTTTGTCGAAATGTATTCCATACAGCACCAATCATCAGAATGAACAACGTAACACCTGCCAGTATCAGAAACCGCAGCATGGATTCATATATGACGGGCAGCCTTATTCCATATGTCCGGTCATAGGCGAATGCTATCATACCATACAGCAGCAAAGAAATCAGAACAGCAAGCATCAACAAGCCTGCCAATTCTTTCAGTATGTATCCATATAATTTCTTCCTGCCATAGCCATAAATGCGCCGAATCGCAATTTCATATTTCCGCTGGTGCAGCCAATACTGTATGACTGCCAGAGTCAGGAACAGGGAAAAGAAATACACAATATATGCCAGTTTTATATAGTTCTCCCGGTATTGACTGCCATTAAAATCCGATTTGTAATCCGTCAAATGACCAACCTGGATACCTGCTGCCTCCAGCTCTGCACTTAGTTCCCCATAAATGTCTCTGGGGGATCGGGTATCACTGTTCAACGAATAGGTCTGCATGTAGGTGTTGCCTGCCTGCCACACATCCCTTCTGGTCTGCTCTCCCAGACAATCAGCAAATAATAGAATGGAATAATTAGTAATGGTTGTATTTTCTCCTGAGCAATATCCAATTACCCGGTATTCTTCTCCGCAGATGAAAATGTATTCTCCATCACTCTTAGAAACCGTCTGATCCTTCAATGCCTTGCCAAGAATGACAACCGGCTCTCCTGCTGCCAGTTCCTCATCCGTTGGATACCTTCCGCTGGTAAGATGATATTTTAGTTCTTCCTTCTGTGAAACAATCACTCTGCACAAATGCTCTGCATACTCATCATTCACATACAGACTGGCATTTTCAGCTATACTTGTAACCGGGAATCGCTGCAATGCGTCCAATACCAATTGAGCGTCTGCCTCCGTATATGTCATAGCAGAAAAACAGACCTGATATTGATAAGAAAATTTCTCTCGTTCCCTCTGTTCCAAATCATCCAGCTGTCTGATATAATCTGCATAAAACAGGCTCAGCAGTGCAATGCTGATGCCTGCTACAATCCCTATGGCAGATGCCTTGTAACGAAATAAAGACTTCATACATGCTCCTCCTACAAGTATTCTGTACCCTCTTTTCATCAGTTTTCGACAACGGTCGACATTTCTCTGTATTCATAGAAATTGTATCAAATATGGAAGATATTGTCAATGAAACCGGCTCTCACACCACAGAAGGCCTTAAAACAAAATGAAAATAAAAAAACCCATCCCGGCGAACCGACGGGACAGGTCTTCGTCTTCTATTCTGATATGGTCGTAATTACAATTTCCGAAACATCACATTCCGCTTTTCTGGTAACAATGTCCTCAATCTGTGCCTTCTCCACCTCAGTCAGCTCTGTCCGGTTCACCGTTACATCCACACAGCCTTCACTGATCAATACCACACACTGATCAAAGCCCTTTGCCATCAACTGCTGCTCACAGATGGATTCCCGTTCCATAATCCCTGTCATGTTCACCAGCTCATCTACTGCTCCCTGCTTGGAAGCCTGATCTAATCCCTCATTATTTACGATTTGCAGCAGCAGCTCCTGAGATTTGGATCGGGTCTGCTCCCGGTTCAGCTTAGCATTTACAATGGCATCTGACGCAACATTTATGGTACCTGCATTGGTCAGTACAGCCTCTCCAATGGCATCATTGACCGGTGCGCTGACCTCTGCATCATCTGCATTCCCTTCTGCTCCGGCGATGACCGGCGCATCCGGGTCTGCCTCTGTATCCAGCTCCATCTGCTCCGTATTGCCATTGGTCTGCAGGGTTTCCTGTATATCCTCATTGGCTGCAGACACATCAATGGTATTTCCGTTTTCATCTATAATACTGACTTCCTTACTGGTAAAGCTTAAGTACCCTGCAACTGCTATCATGACAGCCAGTGCAGTAATAATGATTTGATTCTTCTTTACAACCTTCTTCATTTCATACCTCCAGATGATTCTATCATTTTACATACTTTAATTTTATGAGCTGCAATGGGAAATAATGCCTGTGCTGTCTCTATGATATCCTGTCTGACCTGAGGAGCATCTGCACCTTCCGCTACTACTACAACTCCCTCTATCTGATTGTATTCACCAGCCACTGTAATCATGACCTCTACCTGTCCGACTCCCTGCACTTTTTCCAGCATGGCTGCCAGACGATACTCCAAGGTCTCGATTTCCGTCATAACCTCCCGATCCGCCCCATCGGTCACCCCCTCTTCATTCTTTTCCTTTTTCGGACTTGTGGGTATACAGATCACCAACAAAAATACTCCTATCAATAAGCAGATAATCAGCTTATCCATACCAAAGGCTTTCAGCTTATCCAAGGAAAACCATTCTTTCATTTTTCCACCTGCCTTATTTATGTATATTAATCAATGAATCAAACTAGAATGCTAAAATGTAATTACCGGTATGGTTTTGCCAAACAGTCTGCTTACAGCATCCAGAACCATACAGATATAGACCAGTCCTACGGCAAACTGCACATATTTCTGATACCGCTTCTCCGGCAGCAAATGAATGCAGAATGCAGACAATACAGAAAAAATCAAAATATTCCGCATAAACGCCTTTATAATATCCAAATAATCCACCCGGTCTTCCTCCTCCCTGTCTAATATGTATGGCCCCCTAGCTTCGCTCGGCGGCAGTTCCTCAGAGCCATCTTGAATGTGTCGCTTCGCTCCACATGGCTCTTCGTACGGGTATTGCCCCCTCCGCTTCGCTCGGCGGCAGTTCCTCAGAGCCATCTTAAATGTGTCGCTTCGCTCCACATGGCTCTTCGTCTAACCGGCATAGTAGGTAACATTGGTAGAAACTGCTACAATGGCAATAGACAAAATAAATAGAATAATCACCGTCAAAACAGCAGTAATCAGCATCTGCCCGCCCTCACTGATGCTTTGCAGTCCCCGGATCATACGGGGATCTGAAATCGGCTGCAATAATGCGGCAATGAATTTATAGGATAAAATAAATACACTCATTTTCAAAACCGGCACACTGACCGCTGCTGCCAAAAGCAGCATTCCCCCTACTCCGATTGCATTCTTTATCAGAATACTGGAACCAATCACCACACCGGATACTGCGTTTACAGCCTGTCCTCCGGGAATGGCAGTCAGACCTCTCTGCAAGGCTGTGGTGGTAACAGAATCTGCTGCTGGCGCCAGCATGCTTTTCACCGCATTCAGCCCGACTACAAAGGCAAGCACACTTTTCATCAGCCAGCCGGTGCCGGTCTGAATCAATTCTCCAAACTTGGAAAAATAATCCCCCTCCATCAGATTATTTACCAGTCCAAGCATCACAAACAACTGAATCAGTGGAAATACAATAGTCTGAATCCCCCAGGAAACCGCCGTGATTCCCATGACCATTCCCTCCTGCAGCACCACGGAGGATGTCACACCGGAGCTGACTCCCACTGCCATCATATAGGTAGGAATCAAGGCCTCCATAATTCCAAGTATCTCCTCTACGGTTTCTGCTGCCACCTGATAGATTAATCTAAACGAAGACAAAAGTAAGGCTGTCATAATCAGATAGGTAATATAAAATCCATTTTCGCTAATCATCCCTTTTCCAATGGAACCGCTGAGATTCGTAAACACGGCAGTAATCATGGCAAGCAGAATCAGTTTTACCAGAATGCCCCGGTTGGCATCAATCTCCTCCAGAAAACTCTGATACAAAAACTCCTTCCAGACATCTCCCTGTTCTGTAATATCTCCCTGCATCAGTGACCACACCAGATCTTCAAAGGTCAGATGCTCCTGAAAATAATCCTCCTGCAGTACCTGATCCAATGCCTCAAAATCATACTCCTGAAGCATGTCCTCCTGCATGTCATAAACCGATATCTCCTCTGTAGATACAGGAGTCTCTTCTGTCCCCTCCGATTCTGCTGTATCCGGAATCAAAATCCCTCCGGCATATACAGGTGCCCTGCACAGGAAAAATACCAGTACGCCAATCAGAAGTATTCCATATTTTCTCAACTGTTTCATTTCTTTTTCCATATAACAATCCCAGCCTCACCGATTTGATATAATGACCCTTTCAGGATAAAAACTGTTCAATTGTTTCAATAATCGCCTCCATCACCGGTATGGAAAGCAACAGCATAGTCACACGGCCTGCTGTTTCGATTTGCCCGGATATTGCCTGATAGCCTGCATCCCGGCAAAGTCCGGAAGCAAATTCACAGATATATGCCACACCGATTAATTTTAAGAGCACACCAACATATTCCAGATTCACGGCTCCTGCAAGCTGCTGAATAAATACCACCAGTCCGTCAAAGGCTTGTACCATAAAAAACATCAGCAGCAGACAGATTCCAATGCTGATCAAAGTGCTGAACTCCATATGATGCTTCCTGCAGCTTAATGCCGCCAGCATACCGATTACGGCAAGTATTACCAGTTGTACAATGGACAGCTCCACGTCCCCTCCTCCTCTCCGCATATCTTCCTTCAGATCTGAAACAATGCCTGTATGGTAACAAATAAATCATAAATATACGGAACCAGCCAGGTCAGTACCAGAATCAGTCCGGCAAGACTGACCAGATAGGCATGCTCCTCCCGTCCGGAATGCTTCAATACCTGATTCAACAGAGCGACTAAAATGCCAACTGCTGCAATTTTGAATATCAAACCAATTGTCATAGCCTGTCTCTCCCATTCTAAATCAGCAGAATTACCAGGAACATACCTGCAAGAAAGCCTAACATAGTTCCCAGCTTCATCTTGACCGGCAGCTCACTGGTCAGCCGTTCCTCCTGCTCCTTTAGGCGTTGACTGTATAATTCCATGGCGCCAAGCTGGGTGTCCTTATCCGGATAGGATAATTGATTGCCAAATCGTTTCAAATCCTCTATATTGGCACTGGACAATACAGTTGCCTTCTGCAACTCACCAAGCTGCTGCTCCCATAATTCCTGAAATCCCACACCCTCCATGGCATTCAGCCTTCTTCCGGTTTCTGCCAGCCATTGACCACAGATGCCGTTTCCCTGTCTGCCACAGTGTTCAAATGCCTCCGGCAGAGTACTGCAATGATACTGGACCTCTCCCTGGAGCAATAACAACAATTGCTGAAGCTGTCGAATCTGCTCCAGCCGCATTCGGATCTGCCTGCAGTAGTTCCAGCCGGCTCCCCCTGCTGCCGCCAGAATCAGACAGATTCCCAATCCCTTACAAACGATTTCCCTGTGCATCAAAAATCCGCTCAATATGCCCGATTCCCCCTTTATTATTCAGAACCACATACCGATCAAAAATCCGCTCCTCTACCAGCCTTCGCAGGACCGGTTTATTCCGGATATCTTCAATGGAATTTCCATGAACGGTAGCCAGAATCGTACAGCCTGCATTAATCACATACTCGATGGCTTCAATATCCTCTCTGCTCCCGATTTCATCCACTGCAATCACCACCGGTGACATGGAACGAATCAGCATCAGCATTCCATATGCTTTGGGACAGCAATCCAGAATATCCGTCCGTTTCCCCAGATCATTTTGAGGAATCCCCTGATAGCAGGCACCAATCTCCGACCGTTCATCTACCACCCCTACGGTTACCCCGGCCTTTCCTTCCACTCCGTCAGAAAGCAGTCGGATCAAATCCCGTAAAAGCGTGGTCTTGCCACACCGGGGAGGAGAAATAATCAAAGTATGCTTGATACCATTATCATCCTCAATCTGAGACAGCAGTTCTGTGCCACAGCCCTTGACCTGATGGGATAACCGGATATTCAGAAAAGAAATATGACGGATGGTTTTGATTCCATGCTGCTCCATCACTACCTTTCCTGCAATACCCACCCGATGACCGCCCTGTATGGTGATAAAGCCCTGACGGATTTCATCCTCATACGCATAGAGAGAATATTGGCTGATAAAATCAAGGGTATTGCGGATATCCTCCGGTGTCACGATATAAACCTCATTCATGCTGGTATTCAGCCTGCCATTTTCCCCTACAAAAAATTCCCGATTATCATATATAATCAGAAGGGGTTCCCAGACCCGCAGCCGTATCTCCTGCAGACGTTCAAACTCTATGTTCATCTTCATCAATATCTGTCGCAGCTGCAGGGAAAACACCTTCCATAGTTCCTGTTTCTTGTCCATACTTCCTCCTCCTTTCTTCTAAGTATATGAAAAGCGGATGGAATTAGAACAAGGGGACACAAAAAATCCCCGCAGTCAAAACTGCGGGGTAATTATACTGGTATTTCCTGTATTTCATTTATACAGGACCATATGCTTTTATTTCATTAGAACCTATACTCTGGACAAGTACTCACCGGTTCTGGTGTCAATCTTAATCACATCACCCTGATTTACAAACAACGGAACCATTAAAGTAGCACCGGTCTCTACCGTACAAGGCTTTGTGGCACCGGTAGCGGTATCGCCCTTTACACCCGGCTCACACTCTGTAATCTCCAGTTCTACAAACATCGGTGGTTCTACTGCAAAAATGTCACCCTTATGAGACTTCATCTTCACCATCTCATTTTCCTTTACGAACTTCAGGGAATCTCCAATCTGATCTGCATTCAATGCTACCTGATCGTAAGTTTCCATATCCATGAAATTATATAAATCACCATCACTGTACAGATACTGCATATCCTTGGTATCAATCTGTGCATTCTCGAACTTCTCTGTCGGGCGGAAGGTCTTTTCTACCACACCACCGGTCTTAATATTCTTGATCTTGGTACGGACAAACGCTGCTCCTTTACCAGGCTTTACATGCTGAAATTCAACAATCTGATAGATATTATTTTCAAATTCAATTGTAAGACCATTTTTAAAATCACCTGCTGTAACCATTCTAAAAAATCCTCCTTAAGCTTGTACAAATCTCTCATTTCATTATTCTATAATAGATAAGGATTTTTTTCAACCATTTTCGTTCTAGTCATCCAGTTTTTCCACAATCAGATCATCTAAATTGATTCCCTCGTACTCTCCCGGGTCTTCCGTAGAATAAAAAGAATCCTGCCCGCTTCCCCTTTTACCAACCGGAATCACTGCCTCCGGTTCTTCTGATATCTCCACTTCCTCGTTGGTATTAATTGTCTGTGCCTGGTTGTTCACTATCTTCAACAGCTTTTCTTCCTGGGTGGCAAATCGATCAAAATCATCCTCTACCAGCTTTACCGAACTAACGGATGAGGCCGCCTTCGGATGCAATTTCGTTCGCCAAAGCACAGCCACTGCGCACAGCAGAAAGACACCCAAAGCAATCATCGTATCTACATTTCCCGGTAATTGAATGAATAATGGTACCAGGCTTCCCTCCGGCAGACGGGCAAGCTTCACAGAATCTCCCGTTTTCTTAAACAAAGGGCAATAGAATTCCTGC
>JAIECC010000462.1 GCA_029068665.1 Lachnospiraceae bacterium | reverse complement strand
GGGTATGGTGGTTCATATGTTTATTTCCATACTACTGCATTTAAAGGAAACGCATAATGATTCATATATAAAGGAACAAAAGGAGAGAGGACATGTCAACAGTAAGTGACAGAGGTGTGATTGATAATATGATTTTGAAAAAAGATAGGATACAAAGCTGCTTGTAATCAGTAAAAAGTATAAGATATAAAAATGGAATTGGGCAGAATGCTTTTGAAATAAAGCCTTCTGCCCAATAATTTTATTCATTTTTTGTCAGCATTTCGTCCAAGGTTTCCATTAGTTTTTCGATATCAATCGGTTTTGCAATATGACCGTTCATACCGCACTTTAATGCTTCCTGTTTATCTTCTTCAAAGGCATTTGCCGTCATTGCCAGAATTGGAATGGATGCCAAAGCCGGATTCTCCAGCTTTCGAATCTTCATGGTAGCCTCATAGCCATTCATAACCGGCATCTGTATATCCATTAGTATCAATTGATAATGTCCGGGTTCAGAGGCTTTTAGCATATCAACTGCCGTCTGTCCGTTTCCGGCTACTTCTATGGAAAAACCGGCTTCCTCCAGAATGGCGGTAGCGATTTCCTGATTCAGTTCATTATCATCCACCAGCAAAATATGTCCGGTGTGGAATGCTTTCCGTGCAGGCTCAGGATGTTCCTTAATCGTTTGCGGTTCCTTTGGTCCGGAATTCAGACGGAAGGTAAAAGAAACAATGCATTTTGTACCAACCCCTTGTTTGCTTGTTATCGCAATGGAACCGTTCATCATATCCACAATATTTTTCGTGATTGCCATACCAAGACCGGTTCCCTGGATACCACTGATTGTAGAATTTCGTTCCCGTTCAAATGGTTCAAAGATATGGGAGAGGAATTCTTCATTCATTCCGATGCCTGTATCTTTTACATGGAACTCATAATTTGCATAACCTGCCGGAGCATCCGACTTTTCAATAACCTTCATGCTGACCATACCGCCCGCACCTGTATATTTTACTGCATTGCTTAACAGGTTCAGCAGTACCTGATTCAAGCGCAACCGGTCACAGCAGATTTCCTCATTTTGGATATCAACAACGTCCATAAACAGGTTCAACTGCTTGGCCTGGATGTCGGCCTGAATAATATTGCGTAGTCCATGAATGATATCAGGAAGACTGCATGGCTGCTCTTCCAGATGGATTTTGCCGCTTTCAATCCGACTCATGTCTAAAATATCATTAATCAGGCTAAGCAAATGATTGCCGGATGTCATGATTTTTTTCAGATATTCCTCTACCTGTTCCTTTCGGTCAATGTGGGAAATGGCCAGTGCCGTAAAACCGATAATTGCGTTCATAGGAGTCCGAATGTCATGGGACATATTGGAGAGAAATGTACTTTTGGCTTTATTGGCCAGGGTAGCCTGGGAAAGAGCATCCTCCAGCAGAGCATTTTTCTCTCTCTCTTCACGGGTTTCTTCATCTATGCTGCGAAAACCAATGACAACACCATGACTTTTATCCCATTTTCCCGCACGTACAGCTTTCATTTGGAAGTATCTGATCTCACCACAGCAGGAGGTACGATAATTGATATGGCATACAGTCTTTTCAGACAGTTCGTTTTCCAGCGTTTTCCGGGAAACTGCCTGCCGCAACAGGTCTTTGTCTTCCTCATAAACTCCTGCCTCTATGTAACGTTCCATACATTCTTCAAGAACCAGTTCTCTGTTAAAAATAGAATCCAGTATATTATTTTTACAGGTATTTATACGAAGTGTTGTTCCGGTTCCGGTATCCAGGTCAAAGAAACAGACCAGATTGTATTCAATGCTGAGTGCATGAATCAATTCCATTTGACGTCGTTGTTTTTCTGACTGTTCCCTTTCCTCCTGAAGCTTTTGGGCAGTGCAGTCTAACAAATATCGCTGATAATATAATTCTCCATTCTCTTCGATAAGCTTAATATTTCCCATGACATGGACAATTTCTCCATTTTCATGCTGTATGCAGTATTCTACATTAACGTTGTCCCCCGGTTTTTTTAGAGAATGAATACCTTCCTGAAGCTTAATCCTATCTGAATCAATAACAGAGGGAGACACCATATTAAAACCATCTGCCATCAGTTCCTCCTGGGATTCATATCCCAGAATTTTTAGTGCGGCACGATTAATGCTGATGATTCTTGAACCATCCAGAGTATGGCACATAATTCCACAGTCTATCGTTGTAAGCAGCTTCTCCAGCATCTGGTTTTTTTCAACGAGTTCCTGCGCATAAGCATGCTCTCGGGTGATATCAATGGCTACGCCTACGGTTCCCATGACACTGCCATCCAGATCATATAGTGGAGACTTATAGGTGGTAAGCAGCTTTGTTCCCTCCCCGGTTTGAATGATTTCTTCAGAGATGAGGGTTTCTTCTTGTTCCATGACGATACGTTCTGATTCAATGCAGGCAGGGTCGTCATGCTCTACGTTCCAGATATAGGCATGTCTCTGCCCCTCTACCTGAGACTTGGTTTTATTGACCGTATCACAGAAGCTGTCGTTGACTGTTTCATGAATGCCGTTTTTGTCCTTGTACCAGATCAGATTCGGAACATGATTAATGGTAGCATCCAGATACTGGGAAGTCTGCCAGTAATCCTTGCGCAGCTTATAGATTTCCTGCCATCGCAGGAAATGAAATTTCAATTCGGCTTCCGTCATGGGAAGTGCCCAGATATCTGAGATATTGTGCAGTTCTTCTGCCAAATCCGGAATCCGGTCCTTATCTGTCAGGAGGATAAGTTCTGACTCCGGAGTTTTCCATGCTGTCAATGCCTGTATCGCCGCTTGGGTATCCTGCTCCCGCCAATCAGCTATAATTACATCGGCTTTGGCTGTCAGTGCCTTTTCCGGACTGTCACTTTCCTGAAATTCATGAATAAAAGCAGGAAGGGGAGGCATTTCCCGAATCACGTTAAATAAATCGTGTTGATGGCCAATGAAATAAAATAATGTATGACAATGGTACATAAATATCCTCCTGTGATGTGATTTATGTCGCTTTAGAGCAATATATCTCCATGAATGGTTAAATGAACCTGAATTTGCTGCGAAAGCGGAAAACTACTTATCCAAAATTTTAACAATTGTATGTGCATATGTCAACATTTTGCCTATTGGGAATCAGAAAGTGATACTGATGAAAAAGCAGTATTAGCTTTATTCAAAAAGAAGGGATTCCGGGTAATATAATACAATCTGAGAATTAGAAAATAATATCAGGCGGCAGAAGAATACAGCCGCCAAAAGAAATAGGGAATTAAGCTTTGCGGATATGCTTTTTGATTGCATCAAAGCTTTCCTTACTGATAACATGTTCAATGCGGCAGGCATCTTCTGCAGCAATATCTTTTGGAACGCCTAATTGCTCCAGACAGGCAGAAAGCAGCTCATGGCGTTCATATATCATTTCGGCAATTTCCCTGCCTTCATTTGTGAGATAAATATATCCTTCCGTTGTAACAGTAATATGATTTTTATTGCGCAAATTTTTCATGGCAACACTAATGCTGGATTTTTTGAAGCCTAATTCATTTGCAATATCTACGGAGCGTACAACCGGAAGTTTTTTGCTTAAAATTAAAATCGTTTCTAAATAATTTTCAGCTGATTCATTTG
>JAIECC010000461.1 GCA_029068665.1 Lachnospiraceae bacterium | reverse complement strand
GCTTCGTACAGAAGTTCAGAAGCTGACTTCTAAGAAGCTGAACATTGAGATTAAGGAAATCAAGAAGCCGGACAGTGATGCTCAGTTAGTAGCAGAGAATATCGCACAGCAGTTGGAAAATCGTGTATCTTTCCGACGGGCAATGAAGTCCTGCATGTCCAGAACCATGAAGAATGGTGCACTGGGAATTAAGACTTCTGTATCCGGACGTCTGGGTGGTGCCGATATGGCCCGGACCGAGTTCTACAGTGAAGGAACCATTCCGCTTCAGACACTTCGTGCTGATATCGATTATGGTTTTGCAGAAGCTGATACCACTTATGGTAAGGTTGGTGTTAAGACATGGATTTACCATGGTGAAGTACTTCCTGTTAAAGGAGATAAGGAAGGGAGCGATAAATAATGTTAATGCCGAAAAGAGTAAAACGTCGTAAGCAGTTCAGAGGTTCCATGACTGGTAAGGCGTTACGTGGTAATACAATATCAAATGGTGAATATGGTATCGTTGCATTAGAGCCGGCTTGGATTAAGTCAAACCAGATTGAAGCAGCCCGTATTGCGATGACACGTTATATTAAGCGTACCGGTAAGGTTTGGATTAAGATTTTCCCGGATAAGCCGGTTACTGCAAAGCCTGCTGAAACCCGTATGGGTTCCGGTAAGGGTTCATTGGAGTACTGGGTAGCAGTGGTAAAACCGGGCAGAGTTATGTTCGAAATCGCTGGTGTACCGGAGGAGGTTGCAAAGGAAGCATTACGACTTGCTATGCATAAGCTGCCGGTGAAGTGTAAGATCGTTTCAAAGGCAGATTTAGAAGGAGGTGCCGGCAGTGAAAACTAAGGAATATGTTCAGGATTTAAAAGCAAAATCAGTAGAAGAATTAAATGCTGAGTTAGTAGCTGCTAAGAAGGAATTATTTAATCTGAGATTCCAGAATGCTACCAATCAGTTAGAGAATACAAGCCGTATTAAAGAAGTACGTCGTAACATCGCCAGAATTCAGTCCATCATGACTGAGAAGGCTAATGCTTAATTATCTGGAAGGAGGAAATTGTTGTGGAAAGAAATCTGAGAAAGACACGTGTAGGAATTGTTACAAGTGATAAGATGGACAAGACAATTGTTGTCTCAATCGTAGATAATGTTAAGCATCCTCTTTATGGAAAGATTGTAAAGAGAACTTATAAGTTAAAGGCACATGATGAGAATAATGATTGTAAGATCGGTGATCGTGTAAGAGTTATGGAAACAAGACCATTATCCAAGGATAAGAGATGGAGACTTGTTGAAATCGTAGAGAAAGCGAAGTAAGGAGGCAAAACCATGGTTCAACAGGAAACAAGACTTAAGGTTGCTGATAACACTGGTGCTAAAGAATTGCTTTGCATTCGTGTGTTAGGCGGCTCAACCAGAAGATATGCAAATATTGGAGATATTATTGTTGCCTCTGTTAAAGATGCAACACCAGGCGGCGTTGTTAAGAAAGGTGACGTTGTTAAAGCAGTTGTTGTTCGCAGCAAGAAGGG
>JAIECC010000460.1 GCA_029068665.1 Lachnospiraceae bacterium | reverse complement strand
CGGCAATATACCGGATTTTCAACAATTGCATCAATGATACGCTCCGCAACACCAAACTTTATGCCTGCCAGATTCAACTCCTCCAACAACCCCTTTTTATCAAAGGGTTTTCCTCGATTGGAATGCGGATATAAACGGACGGAAGCAGACATTCGATCCGGTGCAACCTGTACCTTTGCCATTGCATTCGCAGGTGGGAAAGGACCGTCTGCCAGTTTAAATAGGGTAGGCTCTTTTATTCCAAGCAAAGTTTTATTTAATAAAGGAATATCATAACCGGACAAATTCAAGCGTGTCAGATATGCCATCAATTCAGAAATACGAATCGGTTCTCCGTCTTCTACCGGGGGAATCAATTGAACAAATACTCCATTCTCTTCTATCTTAAGTTGAAAATACCCATTCCTTTTCGCCATAAGCATTCCTCCTCTAGCCCATTAATATTTCATAATGAATTCCTAATACCTGCTTCATTTTCTGCAATGCTTTGGTATGTAACTGGGAAACTCTGGATTCTGATACCTCCAGAACCTTACTGATTTCCTTCAGGGTCAACTCCTCATAGTAATAGAGTACAACGACCATTCTTTCCTTCTCTGTTAATTTTTCCAGGGAAGCGGCTAATAGTTCTTTCACCTCTTCCTGTTCATAGACCCGGTCCGGCTCATTTTGTGCATTCCTGCCGGAATCAAAGGCCTTTACTTCAATCCCCTGTTCCACAAATTCATCAATAGATGCTATATTAGTGATTTTTGTCTGTCCCTGCCAGTTAAAATACTCATCTATGGATATATTCAGTTCCCGGGCAATTTCCTCATCCGTTGCAACACGGTTTTCCTCAGATTCAATTTTCGTAATGGCCAGTTCCATCTGCTTCTGTTTCTGTCTTACGGAACGTGGAATCCAGTCCATCTTCCGAATCTGGTCCAAAATAGACCCTCGAATCCGAAGACTGGCATAGGTTTCAAATTTAATCCCTTTATCATAATCAAATTTATCAATGGCATCAATTAAACCAAAAATTCCATAACTAACCAAATCATCATATTCAACCGTGTACCCAAGATACATACTCAAACGTCCGGAAACCACCTTAACTAACGGCACATATTCCATAATCAGTTCTTCTCTTGTAGCCGGGTCTCTCTTCTTACTATATGCTGCCCAGAGTTTCTCTCGTTTGGTTTCATCCATGCTAAGCACTCCTTAATTCACAACTCTAATTATTATATTCCAGCTCTTCTTCATTTGTTTTGACATTCTCCAACGGCTCTTCCGGCTTATCCTCCGTTACGGCTTCTGCATTCCCTTTACCAGAAGAATGCATGGTAACATCAATAATTCTGGTCACAATACTTCCAATCACATAAAAAATGATAATGGTCAAAAGAAGCCAGACCAGCGACTCCAGCATTGGTCGTTTGGATGTCATATTACTGATACATACAATAAGCGCTGCCGCCAGGACAACAAATGGTCTTAACCATCTTAGTTTCATACTATTATTCACCCAATTAAATCATTTTGATTGGTTGTCCCACTGCCTTGATTTCCAGTTCATTGGTGGCTGAATCAAAGATAATGGTCCTTCCAAAGTTTTTACCTGTGTCTTCTGCAAGCAGAGGGATACCATAACGCATTAGCATTTTTTTCGCCGACTGTACATTCTGATCTCCGATGCTTGTAATATCATTCTCTGTTCCAAATGCAAACATTTTTGCTCCACCTGCCAGCTTTGCCGCCAGACGGCGCTTATTGACCCCTGCCTGAAGCAGTTCCTTGAGCATATCCTCCATACCAGAATCCACAAATTTCATACGATTACTGTTGTTGCGAATTCTTGTACTGTCCGGCAGCATAGCATGCAGCATACCGCATACCTTGATACCCGGATCATACACAACGATTCCTACACAGGAACCTAATCCAATTGTTGTAATTTTATTTGGTGCTGTGCAGAGCTTATAATCTGCCATACGCACTGTAACCATTGCTTCCATTTCATCACACTCTTATAACCCTAGTTTCTTATGAATGATCTTATATGAATTCGAATCCGAAATCATCATAATATGACCATCAATTGATAAATCCTCTCCTTCGAATTGGGATTCAATCCGAAGCACATCATCATGCTCTCTGCTGTTTACTACCGCAGGAAAGCTAAGAATCGCTCCCGCCATGTCAATTGTCATCATCGGATTGGACGGACGCATCTTCATTCCCATCAGGGTTTCCATAGAAGAAAGATAGGAACTGATTAAAATATTACCAATTTCCTGTACCGCAGATAAATCAAGTTCTGTAAAGGGATCCAGCTTTGATATTTCGATTCCACAGAGACGATTCACCAGTCTGCGGGCATCCCGCAGATCCATGGCAAATAACACAAAGCCTTCGATATCTCCGGTAATATTGCTCATAACGCCTGCAATTATATTTTCAGCGCCTCCGATACTTTCTACAAAATCATCCAAGTTCATAAAGGATACCTTTGGCACCTTCATGGAAAGCTTGGAATCCAGCAAGACAGATAATGACGTCGTTGCATTTCCCGCCCCAATGGTACCAATCTCAGTAAGCATATCCAAGCCTGTTTCATCCAGTTTTCCCATAAGCATACTCCTTTTGCTAATCACTGATAATTCCACTGATATTAATCAATGAAATCAACGTATCACCATACTTCCCTACTCCTGTCACAAAGTAGTTAACATCTTCTCTGCCATTATCATAAGCAACTTTTTCCACATTCTCCTCGGATAAGGTCACCACTTCCCGCACTTCATCTACCAAAAGTCCCAGAGAAGCATTCTGCTCCGGCTTGATTATAATAATTCGTGTAGTATTGGTTACTTCACTTTCTTCTAATTCCAGCTTGCTTCTCATGCTCATAACCGGTATGATTTCTCCACGAAGGTTAATTACACCGAGAAAATACGATTGTGTTTTCGGCACCCGTGTAATCTTCTGCATGCGAACAATATTATCTACATAAGCAATGTCAATTCCATACTGCTCACTGCCAAGCTTGGCAACAATATATTGCTTCATCTCTTCTTGTTCCAATTCTGCCATTTCTTACACCTCCTATACCAGCGTATTTGCATCAATAATCAATGCCACATCACCATCGCCCAGGATGGTAGCACCACTGAACATCTTATGAATATATATGTATTTTCCTAACGGCTTAATTACAATTTCCTGCTGGCCAATCAGATTATCAATCACAAGACCGGCCTGCTTATCACCCTTCTTCACAATTACAACCACCAAGCTTTCCGGCTCTTCTGCTTTTGCTTCCAGGTCCAGAATCTGATCCAGTCGTATCAACGGAATAACAGATCCACGGAGATTAATTACCTCTTTATTCTGTACCAGCTTGATATCCTCTTGTGGTACATCCTCCACTGTAACAATGGAATTCAGAGGAATCGCATACTTTTCATCCTGAATCTCCACCATCAGAGCCTGAATAATGGCAAGGGTCAGCGGCAGGCGTACAATAAAGGTAGTTCCTTCACCTAATACAGTGTTTACCTCCACATCACCGCCAAGACCTTCGATTTTACTTTTTACTACATCAAGTCCAACACCCCGGCCGGATATATCCGATACCTTTTCTGCCGTAGAAAATGCCGGCTGGAATAACAGATCAACGGCTTCCTTATCCGTCATCATGGCAGCCTGCTCTTCCGAAATACTTCCTTTCTTAACGGCTGATGCTTTCACTTTTTCTACATCAACACCGCTGCCATCATCACTAACCTCAATGGTTACGTTATTTCCATCCTGATATGCGTTCAAACGGATGGTACCAACCTGAGGTTTACCCTTCTTGATACGATCCAAGGTAGATTCCAGTCCATGGTCTGCCGCATTCCGGAGCATATGCATCAAAGGATCACCGATTTCATCAATAACCGTACGATCCAGTTCTGTTTCTTCACCGGTCATGATCAATTCCATTTCCTTATTCAGCTTCTTGGATAAATCACGAATCATACGCGGGAACCGGTTCACTACACTTTCAATCGGAACCATTCGAACCTTCATTACCGACTCATGCAGATTCGTGGTAATCCGCTCCAGATACTCAATCTGTTCATTAAACTGCTGAGTCTGTTCTCCATCTTCATTCTCGTTGGCAGATACCAGACCATTCTTTGCAATAATCAACTCGCTGACCAGATTCATTAAATCATCCAGCTTTTCAATATCTACACGAACTGAACGATTGACCACCGGTTTTTTCTTTGTTTCCGGCGCCGCTTTCTTCTTATCAGAAGCTGCTTCTTTGGTGCTCTCCGGTTTCCCTTCCGCTGCAGTCTCCTCTGATTTTGTCTCCTGTTCAACCGCCTTGGCCCCCGGTGCTTCCGGTGGTGTAAATGGCTCTAATATCACTTCCTTGATCTCTGATACATTAGCGATAACCTTATGTACCTGTTCTGCAGGCTTCTCTGAAATAATAAACATGCTGAAATCTAAATCAAATCGCTCATCCTCAATATCCTGTACACTAGGATCCGATTTAATGATCTCGCCAAGGGATTCCACACCCTTAAAAGCCAGAAATGCTCTGGCTGCTTTCAGAATACAGGTTTCCTGGATATATACGGTTGCACCATATACGTTCATACCCTTTTCCAGTGCTTCCTTCATGGCATTCACTTCAAAATCAGCAAGAGAAAGAGACAGGAACTTCCGTTTATCCTCATCGGATGCCGGTGTCTCTGCCGGCGCCGCCTTCGCTGCCTGTTCACCCTCTGCCGTCTCGGAATTCGATGTACTGCTGTTCAAAGCATCATTCAGCAGATTAATAATTTCTTCATTATCCTCGGTTCCTTCATCTGCCGATTCCTGAATATTGGCAAGATAGCCCTCCAGAGCATCCAGACATTTAAATACAATATCCACAATATCCGGCGTCACTGACATTTTTCCATTCCGAATCTCAGAAAACACATTTTCCAGATCGTGGGTCAGTTTTTGCATACGCTTGAAGCCCATGGTACCTGCCATTCCCTTTAAGGAATGAGCCGCCCGAAAGATTTCATTTACTGTATCGATATTTTCCGGATCCTGCTCCATGATCAGGACCTGGTCATTCAGTGACTGCAAATGCTCCTTCGTCTCATCAATAAATATTTCCAAATACTGGCTTAAGTCCATTTAACACACCCCCGTATAATTAATGATAGCCTTTGCGATTTTGTTCAGTGAAACAATTTCATCTGATAATCCGGACTGTGCAATCATCTTTGGCATACCATAAACCGTAGAACTCTCCCGATCCTGGCTGATTACATACACATTCTTTTCCTGGCTTAACGTTCCAATACCTTTGGTGCCGTCAGCACCCATTCCGGTCAAAACAACACAGATAATTTCATAATAATCCGATTGGACCAGACTCTCATACATATAATTTGCATAGGGCCGCAATCCACTGACCGGATCATCTGTCCCAAGCTGTATCACATGATATCCCCGTTCCTGTACAATCCGCAGGTGCCTGCCGCCTTTCGCAATGTACACATGACCGTTTTCCAGCCGGTCACCTTCTGCTGCTTCCTTCACCGGAACCATGCTGATATCATTTAAGCGGCTGGCCAGAGAAGCCGTAAAGCCCTCCGGCATATGCTGCACAACCAGCACAGGTGCATCCAGATTCGAAGGCAGATAGGGAATCACTTCATGCAATGCCTTGGGTCCTCCCGTAGAACAGGCAATGGCAACCAGCTTTCCCCGTCCCATATCATGATGCTTCCGCCGTTTCTTCACCGGTTCCTTTACCACCACCGACGGTTCCTTGTTTGGCTCCAGAATTGAAAGCCGATCCAGAACCTTCTTTTGAAACCGATAACGGTTCACCAGGATATTTTCCGGCTTTTTCAGAAAATCCACTGCTCCCAGAGAAAGCGCCTCGATAGTTTCAGCACTGGACCGCTCCGCTATGCTGCTAAATACCACCACCGGAATCCCGATTCTTTCCTTTTTCATGATTTTTAACAGCTCTATACCACCCATCTTCGGCATGTTAATATCAAGGAAGATAAAATGAATCTGAGATAACCGATGTATGGCATCCAGACCATCCTTACCATCTACCGCTGCATATATGACCTGATATTGTTCAGTTTGATTAATTATATCAGATAAGACCCTTCTCATAAGTGCAGAGTCATCTATTATCATAACATTTTTTTTCATTACATCGAGCCTTTCTCCTTAGCAAGCCGTTTTCGTTCCTCGTCAAAAATATAGCGGATAATCAGTTCCCGATCCTGCTCCGCAATCTGTTCAAAAGAAAGCCTCTGCTCAATCAGATTCGGCCGCTCCCGATTTGGAAGAGAAGCAATTAGCCTGCCAAATACTACAAAATTCTGACGTACATTTTCACTAATCAGCTGGAACCGGATCTGCAGCAGGGAATATGCCTCCTCCTGATATTCAGAAACCATCTTGACACCGCCGCCGCTGATATCGATAATCACGCTTTTTTTCCACTCCTGCTCCTCGGGATTTTCTCTATCCAGCTTCCACTGCTCCTTCTCCGGAACAACTCTGTATCCCGCAGACAGCCGACAGTCATACCGATAATATTCTCGCCGCTGCACCTTTTTTAATGTATCCTGTGCCTCTATGTCAGCCAGGTAAATATTCCCCTCCTTTAACCGGTTGATCACCACAAACCGTCCGGAATAAAT
>JAIECC010000046.1 GCA_029068665.1 Lachnospiraceae bacterium | reverse complement strand
GCTTCTGCGTAGCTGGATAGATGCAGGAAGAACTCCTGTACCAATTTCCGTAAATGTTTCCAGAACGTATCTGAAAAAGTTTGATGCAGTAAATTACATCAAAAAACTGGTAGAGGACTACCGGATTCCAATCGAATTGTTACAATTAGAAATAACGGAAACCACAGAGAGTGAGGAGACCATTTCCTATGCCACAGGGTTTAAGGAAGCAGGCTTTACCTTGATGATGGATGATTTTGGTTCCGGGTATTCTTCTTTGAGTATGTTGAAGGATACACCATTTGATGTATTGAAGATGGACCGGTTCTTTCTGGATGAATGTCTGGATAATGAAAATGGAAAAAGCATTGTATCCCATGTAATCTCCATGTCAAATGATCTGGGACTGGATATTATTGCAGAAGGAGTGGAGACAAGGGAAATGGCTGATTTCCTGTATGATAATGGATGTGCTGTTTCTCAGGGATACTATTTTTCAAAGCCGATTTCAGTCATGGAGTTTGAAAAATTATGGGATTTTATTAAAGAAGAGCAGGAATAATCAAAAGGGCGGGATACAGTAAGGTATAACTGTATTATTTACGGAGAGATTTATGTGGAATACACTATTACAAAATACAGGTATAATCAGTCTGATTATAACAATAGCTGCTATTGGTTTACTTCCGATTATTTGTGCGCTTTTATGGAAAGGGCATTGCAAAGAAAATGTTTCTTTCAGACCACTGCTTTTTGGAGTGGCAGGTTTTTTGTTATATGCTTTGATACTGAAGCTGGGAAATCATATCCTTGGTTCTACAGGTATTATTCGTAGCACCATTGTTTATAGTATTATGACCGGGGTCGTTGAGGAATTGATCAGGTATGTAATCATTCGGTACACGATGAAAAAGGATAAAACAAAAGAAAATATGGTTATGTATGGAATTGGACATGGTGGTATTGAGATTTGGTCTACAACACTGTTATCATTGGCGAGTTTATTGATAATTATTATAATGGGGACTCGGGGAATGGAGAGTGATATTCTGTATTTTTTGATTACAGCAGGAGTTACTCCGACACCCTTTGCCGAGCCAATGATGAAATTTATTCTGGCAGCGGGAACAAGTTTTAATATTGGAATCGGGATGCTATATGTGTTTGAGAAATTGATAGGCATGTTTTTTCAAATTGATTTTACTATTTTGATTGCATATGGAATTATGAAGCATAAAAAGAAATATCTGCCATTGGCAATTCTGGTACATGTTATAGTGAATATGATGCATACAATGCTTATAATGAGTTCATGGGCTTGGTATCTTTTGCTTTCTATCTGCGTAGTGATATTGACAGTTTGGGCGAGACGGTTGTATAAGCAGATGGTCGTTATTGAGTGAGGCGATCTCACCCGCGTCGCGGGTTCTCGGTTTGGGCCGCCATGCAGCACCTCGTGAGACGAGCTCACTCGGTCACGGGCATGCGCCCTATAACCAAAAGAAGAAGGGATGATATGTATACTAGTATCCATATCATTCCTTCTCCTTTTTGATTGCATGGCTTATTGCTTTCGTGCAAATATAAAAGAGCGCGAGACGGGACTCGAACCCGCGACCCCGACCTTGGCAAGGTCGTGCTCCACCAACTGAGCCACTCGCGCATATGTCTTATGACATGTGTTAATATAGCATAAGGCGGTTGGAATTGTCAACCGCCTTTTGAAATGTTGAACAAATTTAACGAGAAATTTGAATTGTATAAAAAATAATAAATATTAAAGCTTAAAAAACTGTATTGCAATGGTGTAGTATAGTAATGTAGTACAAATATCTACGATAGTTGAAATCAATGGGCCCGCCATAACCGCAGGGTCCAGATGAATGGCTTTTGCAATGATTGGCAGCAGACAGCCAATCAGCTTTGATAAAATAACAGTTGCAATGATTGATAAGGTCAGTACAATTGCAAGGGTCGGATTGTGGTAAAAAATCAGGATTCGAGCACCATTAATGACTGCCAGAATGCAGCTGACCACAAGTGCAATCCGGAATTCTTTCCACATGACTTTTAAGAAATCACTGGTTTTTATTTCGCCCAGGGAAAGACCGCGAATCATAAGTGCCGAGCTTTGAGAGCCGCAGTTACCGCCGGTACCGGTCAGCATGGGCATAAAGGATACCAAAATCGGTAAAGCACTGATAATAACATCATAGCGGTTAATAATGGCTCCGGTTATGGCATTGCTCAACATCAGGATAATTAACCAGGCGATTCGATTCTTGACCTGTGAAAATACACCGGTCTTAAAATAAGAGTCATCACTTGGTGTCATAGCAGCCATGATGGAAATATCCTCTGTATTTTCTTCCTGAATGACGTCCATAGCATCGTCGAAGGTAATGATACCTACCAGACGTTTTTCCGCATCTACAACCGGAAGTGCCAGAATATCGTATTTCTGGAATTGGTGTGCAACAACTTCCTTATCCTCTGAGGTATCCACAAAAATCAGATTTGTTTCCATAATATCGCTGATTCGGATGTCATCCTGTGCAGTCAACAGATCCTTTACTGATACGATACCAATCAGCTTTCGTGCTTCTGTTACATAACAGGTATAAATGGTCTCCTTATTGGGTCCGACCTTGCGAATCCGGGAAATGGCTTCCTTAACGGTCAGATTTTTCGTTAAGTTCACATACTCAATGGTCATCAGAGTACCGGCACTATCCTCCGGATACTTCAGAATCTGATTAATGGTATTTCGTGACTGGGCATCGCAGTTCCGCAGAATACGGCTGACAACATTGGCAGGCATTTCCTCGATCATGTCAACGGTATCATCAATAAAGGTCTGGTCTAAGACCTCCCGAAGCTCCTTATCGGAAAATCCGTTGATTAAGTCTTCCTGCATATCACTGTCCATATAAGAAAAGGTATCAGAAGCTAATTCTTTCGGCAATAACCGGTAAAACAGAAGGACATCCTTCTCCTCAAACTCGGTAAACAATAAAGCAAGGTCTGCCGGATTTTCATTTGCCATCAGTTCCCTTAATTTACTAAAATTCTTCTGACCTAAATACTCAGAAGCCTGCTGAAAAAGTAATGTTGTATTATCCATGGTCAAACCCTCCTTTCTGCCACATTTAAAGGTACACGTTTCAGGTAAGTTTGTCAATGAAAGAATAAAGCCTTGTGCTTCCGGGCTTGCGCTGTCTGGTATTTTAAGGTAAAATATACGCGAACACAATGAGCCAAGAGTAAAATGAAGGAGGATTTGAACATGCCATTTATTGATTCTAAAATATCGTTACCGGTTTCTGCGGAAAAGAGGGAAATTATTAAGAGCCGGTTTGGGAAAGCAATTTCTATCCTGAACAAGACAGAAGCCTTTTTAATGGTTGGATTTGAAGACAATTATGACTTGTATTTGGGAGGAAACAAGCTGGAGCAGGGTGCCTATGTAGCAGTTCGTTTATTTGGAAGTGCATCCTCCGATGCATGCGAAGCAATGACCGGGGAAATCTGTAAGATTTACGAAGAAGAACTGGGAATTCCGGGACAATCCATATATGTTACCTATCAGGGTATTCGGGATTGGGGATGGAATGGAAGAAACCTATAATGGAATATAAGGATAAGAACCCCGCAGTAAGCTGCGGGGTTCTTAATTGAATGGTCCTTCACCCTATGGTTTGATTGGGAAAGCGTGTACAAAATACGGGATGGGGTATATAATGATAGAAGTGTTCAGGAAGCAAAGGAGACAGATTATGTATATTAGAAGAGCGATAGAGCAGGATATGGAAGGTATTAACCGATTGTTGAATCAGGTACTGCTGGTACATCATAAAGGACGGCCGGATCTATTCAAGGGAAGCGGGAAGAAGTATACGGATGAGCAGCTAAGGGATATTCTGCAGGATGCTTCCAGGCCTGTTTTTGCTGCGGTGGATGAGAAGGAAGCCCTTCTGGGATATGCATTTTGTATCATACAGGAGCATATGGGCGATAATATTCTGACTGACATTAAGACATTATATATTGATGATTTGTGTGTAGATGAAAAGATGCGAGGGCAGAAGATAGGCAGACAGCTGTATCAATATGTGTTGGATTATGCAAGGCAGAAAGGCTTTTATAATGTGACCTTGAATGTGTGGAGTTGTAATGAAAGTGCTATGGGTTTTTATGAAGCATGTGGCTTAAAGCCTCAGAAGATAGGTATGGAAGTGATACTCTAATGGACGGCCTGGTTACAAAGTGATATAAGGAGGGAATCATATGAAATTAATCATTAAAAACGGCAGAGTATTGAATCCGGCAACAAAGCAGGATGCTGTAATGGATGTAATGATAGAAAACAGTAAGATTCTTCAGGTGGGAAGTGACCATGCTTCAACCACAGAAGAAACCGATGAACAGGTACAGGTAATAGATGCTTCCGGCTGCTTTGTGATGCCGGGATTTGTTGACCTTCATGTACATTTCCGGGATCCGGGACTGACCTATAAGGAAGATATTGCAACCGGGGCCAGGGCAGCAGCCAGAGGCGGTGTTACTACCGTATGTGCCATGCCAAACACGAAGCCGGTAGTGGATTGTGTAGAGACTCTGGATTATATTCAGAAAAAAGCGGCAGAAACAGCACCCATTCATGTGGAGCAGTTATCCGCAATTACCGTGGGACAAAATGGTACGGAGCTGGTAGATATGAAAGCCATGACAGAGAAGGGTGCCATTGCTTTTTCTGAGGATGGGAAGAGCGTGATGGATATCCTTCTATATGCAGAGGCCATGAAGCAGGCGGCAGAGCTTGGTGCAGTTGTTATGGCACATTGTGAGGATAAGGCACTGGTACGGGGCGGTGTCCTGAATGAGGGTGTGGCATCGGAGAAATTTGGCGTGCCGGGAATTACAAATTCTGTAGAAGATGTGATAACCGCCAGAGATATTTTTTTGGCAAATGACTATGGAACAAAGCTGCATTTGTGCCATTGCTCCACTGCAGGCAGTGTAGAACTGGTACGTATGGCAAAGAATATGGGAATCCCTGTAACGGCAGAGGTCTGTCCTCATCATTTTACTTTGACGGATGGGGATATTGATAAAGAAGATGCAAATTATAAGATGAATCCTCCGTTACGAAGTGAAAAAGATGTACAAGCATTAATCAAAGGCTTACAGGATGGTACTATGGAAGTGATATCGACGGATCATGCTCCTCATAGTGCAGAAGAAAAAGCAAAAGGGTTTCTGGAGTCACCGTTTGGTATCGTGGGTCTGGAAACCAGTGCTTCCCTTACCTATACGGCACTGGTAGCAACCGGTATCCTGACTCCAATGCAGATGGCAGAGAAAATGAGCTGGAATCCGGCAAAGGTCATTGGTATTGATGGAGAACGGGGAAGTATCGAAGCCGGGAAGCTGGCAGACCTTGTTATATTTGATCCTGATGCAGAATATACAGTGGATGTGAATGAATTTGCCTCCAAGGGAAGAAATACTCCTTACAACGGTAAACAGCTTATGGGCCGGGTCCGGATGACCATTTGTGAAGGAAAGATTGTATATCAACTGTAGTCAGTCTGGTTGATTAAAAAAGCTGTTGACAACTATCCTTGTCAATGCTATGATTTGAATGACAAGAATAGTTGTCAAAATGAAAAGGAACTTTGTCAAATCTAAATGTTGAGGAGACGGTAAGGCATGCCATTACATAATCATTTAAAAGAATATCGGGCACGGCTTGGTGTGAATCAGCAGGAACTGGGATGTATGGTCGGTACCTCCAGACAAACCATCAGCCAGATAGAACGGGGGGATTATTCCCCATCGGTTACTCTGGCACTGAAGATTGCAAAGGTCTGTAACGCAAAAGTGGAGGATATTTTTGCATATGAGGAGGAGTAGGAGGCTATGAAAGAGCAACAGGAGCAGGAAAATAAAAAGAATGATAGAAAAATCTATATGCGTTTTTTGATTTTTCTGCTGCTTAGTGGAATCGTTGGTTATTTTGTAGGAATGGCCACCCGTATCCTGCAGGCGACAGCCGGTACAAGCATAGGTTCTCTGTTAGATACAGCCGGCAGAGCTATGATTTATATTGTTCCCGCATTATATCTGCTGATGCATCTGACTGCTGCTATCATTAGTTTTTCCATTTATGGAAGGGCAAAGAAGAAGGCAGCGCACTGGGATGGCGAAGATGAAGAATATATTGAATCAGTAGAAGCTTCGCTGGACATACCGGTGATTATAGGGAATGCCATAATGGTATTGAATTTACTATTGTATACGGTTGTGATTTATCAGGCGGATCATGTGGAAATGAGTCAATTATGGCAGAATATTCTGACCAATGGCGGAACGGTTTTAATGATACTGGGTTACATATATGAAATGGCAGTTCAGAAGCTGGTTGTGGATTTGGAAAAGAAGCTGAATCCGGAAAAACGGGGAAATGTGTTTGAAATCGATTTTATGAAGACCTGGATGAAAAGCTGTGATGAGGCACAAAAGTGGAAGCATTATGAGGCAGCCTATCATGCGTTTCGTATCACTAATCTTGTCTGCCTGGTACTATGGCTGTTGTGTTTTATTGCCCAGTTTGCATTCCGGGCTGGTCTGTTACCAGTGTTCTGTGTATCCGGAATCTGGCTGGTGCTGGTGTTGTCATACTCCATTTCGGCTTATCGATTAGAGCATGGGAAAAATTCTTCTTTCGGCAAGGTGACAAAGGAAATGTGAAAATATGGTTAAGAGACATGTTTGATGTATTGTAATGAATTATTTAGGAGGATTAAAAATGAAGTTTTGGAAGAAATTTGGCTGGTTTATGTTGGGATTGGTGCCGGCAGTAGCTGTATTCGTCTGGCAGATCCTTGCCAGCAGTGTTGGAATGATTATATATTTTATACAACGAATGGCAGCTGATGTTGCACAGGGAATGAGCATGGATATGGGACAGGAGGAAATGAATCAATACGTTCTTTCGTTAACCTCTGATTTTACGTCCGGTCCCTCCTATAATCTCCTGATGTTTGCCGTTTATATCGGTTATCTGGTGTTCTTTGGACTTTGGTTCTGGCTGATGTTCTGCCGGAAAAAGCAGACCGGTGATTGGAAGCAGGTATTGAAGCCCCAGCGGGTGATTGGAATCGTAGGGTGTGGAATTGCCCTGCAGCTTGCTTTATCCATGGCACTTACCGTTATATTGCCGTTAATGCCTAAGATTTTTGAGTCCTATTCTGCCGTTATGGATGCATTGGGAAATGAGTCGGTATGGATGATTCTTTGTGTCTGTATTCTGGCACCTATTGGAGAGGAACTGATTTTCCGTGGGCTGACCCTTCGAATTATGAGGAAGGCGATTCCCTTGTGGGCAGCAGTGATTGTTCAGGCATTGCTGTTCGGCATATACCATATGAATCTGGTGCAGGGTGTGTATGCATTTCTGCTGGGGCTGCTGTTTGGCTATATTGCCTATCGTTATGGTTCTGTGGTACCCGGAATCTTATTACATATGGTAGTGAATTCCTCCAGTTATCTGATTGGATATCTTCTTCCGGACTCCTTGGAGGGACAGACCCTCATCATGATTCTGATTGGTATAGTGGCATTTCTTGTAACCATGGGCTTCTCTTATCTTACAGTGAGGGGCACCAGTGCTACAGAGCCTGGCTCAGTAGATACTCAAAGTATTCCAGCCAATTAAGACCTATTATGCGAAGCACATTCTGCTCAGACATCCCCCGCTCCAGGAGCCGGGCCGTGAGCAGAAGTGCTTCTTTGTGATTTTGCAGGCAATCTTCCCGGTCAATGGTTTCCGTCTGATATTTCCCCTTTGAATAAGAATCACATAAATCAAAGCCAAATCCTACATGTTCTGCACCAACAAGTGTTACCATATATTCGATATGGTTACACATAGAATCCAGATAATCAGCAGGATTCTGAGAGCCTACAATATACTTACAGGCATTGAGACCCATGATACCACCCTGATTGGCAAGGGCGGTCATCTGCGGATCTGTCAGATTCCGGTAATTGGGATATATCTCATAGGAATTAGAATGGGTTGCAATATAAGGAATCCATTTAGAACCCATCTTTTTTTCATTGGAATATAGCTGGTTGACCTGATTCCAGCCTTCGTTGTTCAGATGGCTGATGTCAAGAAACATGGAATGCTTCTGCAACATCCTTATTACCTGTTCCCCCAGAGGTGTAATAGAGCCGGGGATATCCTGATGCTTTGTGGCAGTGCAGCAGCCGGTGGCAAGGAGATTGGGACGGCTCCAGGTCAGACTGGCACCCCGGATACCCAGCCGATACAGAGTATGGAGTCTGGAGAGGTCTGTTCCAATACAGTCTAAGCCTTCCATATAGAGAAGGATTCCGATTTTCCCACCTTGCTTTATTTGAGAGATATCTTCCGTTGTAGTCACCAGGCAAAGCTCATCCGGTAATTCATGAATCTCCTGTGTTATGGCATCGATTTGTGCCAGAGCATTGGCAAAGCCCTGTTCCCAGCAAAGCTGATGCTGCTTCCAATAGTAGTTCCAATCCTTTGGATTATCATGGTCCGGCTGTTTTTTGTCAGAATAGCCAGAGGCAGGTGTCTTGGGAAAAAAGACAGCATTTTCAATGTAGATGGAGGATACGATCAATTGAAAGCCTGCCGCTTTCCAGTTGGGCAGATATAGCCGTTGTATTACATGAGTTTCTCCTTTCTGATGTCGCAGCAGCAGTTCTCCTGCCAGATCATTATGGCAATCTACAACAGGAACCTGCTGATGAAGCTGCTCCGCCTGATTGTAATAGTTATACTGGTGTTTCATATGTGTTCCTCCCCAAATGGTAATGTCTGTTTTATAGTTTACAAAGTAACTGCCCGGAACATGTCCGTCTGCCGAAATAAAAGCATAGCAGCCCTGTTGCTGTCATAGGAATAGAATAGCATATTCAAAAGGCAAGGGTAAAATGAATTCAAAAATATTAATTGCCGGGAAACCGGATCAGATTCAAAACTATGTGAAGGCATTTCAGCAGTTGGGAGTAGAAGGAATCAGTATATTTCAATGTGCCTGGCAGGAGGCAGTGGATTTTCCGGGACTGGTCCTGCCCGGAGGAGGAGATATTTCACCGGTTTTGCTGGGAGAGGAAAATCAGGGCTCTGTACAGATTGATGAAACCTTGGACCAGCTTCAATTCAAGATACTGGAAGCATTCTGTAAAGCAGGAAAGCCGGTTCTGGGAATCTGTAAGGGACTTCAGGTAATAAACGTATATTTTGGCGGTACGATTCAGCAGCATCTTCCCACTGCCCACATGCATAAATACCGGGATGGAGATCAGTTCCATATGACAATTGCTGTTCAGGATTCGGTACTGGAACGGATTTACGGACTTCGGTTTCCTGTAAACAGTGCCCATCATCAGGGAATCGGGGAGCTGGGAAAAGACTTGGAAGCCATTCAGTTTGCAGAAGACCAGGTGGTAGAAGGAATTATACATAAAAAACTGCCGATTGTGGCGGTACAATGGCATCCGGAACGGATGCAGGAAAGGGAAGACGAATACCCCGGAGGTGAACGCCCGCTGGACTTCTGGATTCAACTCCCTCCAAGCAACAACGAACTGTGATACAATGAACACCGAGAGGTGGATACACAAATGTGAACGCAGCGGAACAAGGAGGAAACAGAATGATTCGCAGACTGATAAACAAAATTGAAACCTTACAGGCACCCATTGTAGTGGGACTGGACCCAATGCTGTCTTATGTGCCGGAGCAGATTCAAAAGCAGGCATTTGAAGAATACGGGGAGACATTAGAAGGAGCGGCAGAGGCAATCTGGCAGTTTAATAAGAAAATTGTAGATGCTGTCTATGACCTGATTCCGGCGGTAAAGCCGCAGATTGCCATGTACGAGCAGTTTGGTATCGAGGGCATGAAAGCATTTCAGAAAACAGTTGATTACTGCAAGAGTAAGGATTTGATTGTGATTGGTGATGTAAAGCGGGGAGACATCGGCTCTACTTCTGAGGCGTATGCAGTTGGACATCTGGGAACCGTACAGGTAGGCAGCAAGTCTTATACCGGATTTAATGAAGATTTTGCAACCGTAAATCCTTATCTGGGTTCCGATGGCATCAAGCCATTTTTAAAGGTTTGTAAAGAATGTGATAAGGGAATCTTTGTACTGGTGAAGACCTCCAACCCATCCTCCGGGGAATTTCAGGATCAGCTAATCAATGGGACACCATTATATGAACTGGTGGGCAGAAAGGTAGCGGAATGGGGAGAAGAGTGTATGGATGGTGCTTACAGTAATGTAGGATGTGTAGTGGGGGCTACTTATCCGGAAATGGGAAAGGTACTCCGGACCTTAATGCCAAAGACCTATATTCTGGTTCCGGGCTACGGAGCACAAGGCGGCAAGGCAGAGGATCTGGTGCATTACTTTAACGCAGACGGACTGGGAGCTATTGTGAATTCCTCCCGGGGAATTATTGCTGCATACAAGCAGGAGCAATATCAGCACTTTGGCAGTGAGAACTTTGCAGATGCTTCCCGGCAGGCAGTTCTGGATATGAAAGAGGATATTAACAGTGCAATTGCCCGACGTTAAGGAATACAGGGTATATTCATGGTTTTGAAATGAATAAGATAAAGGAGAAAACAGGATGGCTACAACACGAATGACAGCAAAGGTGATTCATCAGGAGCCCATTGGAACCGGAATATTCAGTATGCAGTTACTGGCTCCGGAAATTGCAAAGAACGCAAAGGCAGGACAATTTGTAAATCTATATAGTAAGGATAATTCCTGTTTGCTGCCAAGACCCATAAGCCTGTGTGATATTGATCAGGACAAGGGAACGTTACGGCTGGTTTACCGGAGGGTAGGAAAAGGAACAGAGGAATTTTCCAGACTGCGGGCAGAGAATCTGATTGAAATTATGGGTCCTTTAGGGAATGGATTTACACAGAAACCGGGCAGGGCGGTTCTTATCGGCGGCGGAATTGGAATTCCGCCTATGCTGCAGCTGGCAAAGGAGTTATCAGAAAAGCAGGCTGAGGATATTCAGATTATTTTAGGCTATCGGGATGAAACATTTTTAGATGAAGAATTTACCGCTTATGGCAAGGTTTATTATGCCAGTGAGGATGGCCGGCATGGTGTAAAAGGTACGGTTATGGATGCCCTGAATGAGTATGAAGTGACCGGTGATACCATCTATGCCTGTGGACCAACTCCTATGCTTCGGGCGGTTCAGGCTTATGCATTGGAGCAGAAGCTGGAAGCACAGTTATCCTTAGAAGAAAAAATGGCCTGCGGCATTGGCGCCTGTCTGGCCTGCGTCTGCAATTCCAAAGAAACGGATCATCATACCAATGTAAAGAACAAGCGGATTTGCAAGGAAGGTCCTGTATTTTATGCCGGGGAGGTGGAGTTCTGATGAATACATCTGTAACAATTGCAGGGGTAACCTGGAAGAATCCGGTTACGGTTGCATCCGGTACCTTTGGTTCCGGGGCGGAATATAGTGAATTCGTGGATTTGAATCAATTAGGTGCAGTTACCACGAAAGGAGTTGCCAATGTTCCATGGCAGGGGAATCCGACGCCAAGGATTGCAGAGACAGCCAGTGGTATGATAAATGCAGTGGGATTGCAGAATCCGGGAATTGATCTGTTTGTAAAGCGTGATATTCCGTTTTTAAAACAATATGATACCAGAGTGATCGTAAATGTCTGCGGGAAATCAACCTCTGATTATGTTGAGGTAGTAGAACGGCTGGGCGATGAAGCCGTGGATATGCTGGAAATCAATGTATCCTGTCCCAATGTAAAGGAGGGAGGGATTGCCTTTGGACAAGACCCTAAGGCATTATTTGATATTACCAAGGCAGTAAAGGCGGTTGCAAAGCAGCCGGTTATCATGAAGCTAAGTCCCAATGTAACAGATATCACGGAAATGGCAAAGGCAGCCGAGGCGGCCGGTGCAGATGCCCTTTCACTCATTAATACAATAACGGGAATGAAGATTGATGTTCATAAAAGGACCTTTGCAGTGGCGAATAAAACCGGTGGATTATCCGGTCCTGC
This sequence comes from Lachnospiraceae bacterium, assembly GCA_029068665.1. Taxonomy (GTDB): domain Bacteria; phylum Bacillota; class Clostridia; order Lachnospirales; family Lachnospiraceae; genus CAG-632. The sequence continues at coordinate 474 of JAIECC010000046.1, read as the reverse complement.
CATTAAGCCGGTAGCAGTCCGCATGGTATATCAGGTGGCACATGCAGTGCAGGTGCCGATTATTGGTATGGGGGGAATTGCCACTGGCGAGGATGCCATAGAGTTCATCATGGCGGGAGCAACAGCGGTTTCCGTGGGAACAGCAACCTTCCATGACCCGCTGGCATCCGTCAAGGTGGTTCAAGGGATAGAGGCCTATATGAAGCAGTATGGAATTGAGGATATCAATGAGCTTCGAGGTTGTGTATAGAATGTAAAATATTGAAATGAAACCTATGGAGTGGTAATGCAGAAGCATTACCACTTTTTTTGCTGCTCTGCAAAAAAAGTGATATTAATTGAAGAAAATGAAAACACTTTCTCGTTTTAATTATTAGTAAAGAAATGCGAAAGAATATTGTAGGTATTTTGTTAGCGTTATAAAGCATTGTATTTAAGAAAAAACAATTATACCTGTCTCTTATAAACATATCA
>JAIECC010000459.1 GCA_029068665.1 Lachnospiraceae bacterium | reverse complement strand
CTGCTGACCAGTGTAGAATGAATGACACTTAGAGCAAATTTCTACGTGGATATCTTCTTTTGTTGATCCTGTAACAAACTCGTTACCACAGTTGCAGACAACCTTTGCCTGGTAATAATCCGGATGGATTCCTTCTTTCATCTTTATCACCTCACTGTTACTTTCCTATCTATATCGAGCAGGCTTCCGCCTATCATTCGCTCAACAACTTCTTAATTCTAGCATAGAGTATTCCATAATGCAAGTCTTAATTTTGAAAAAATCAATCTTAAAATCCCTATCTTCTTCCCAGGGACTTTTGAACCAAATCCAGAAATTCCGAATTATTTCTGGTCCGTACAAACAGCTTCAATACTTCTTCAATCGCCTCGTCCCCTTTGGCACCGCTGATTTCCCGGCGAATCAGATACATGGCCTCCTGTTCTTCCTTGGACAACAGCAGATCTTCTCTTCTTGTACCGGATTTACTGATATCGATTGCCGGGAAAATCCTCTTTTCCGACAGTTTCCGATCCAGTACCAGCTCCATATTACCGGTACCTTTGAATTCCTCAAAGACTACATCATCCATCTTGCTTCCGGTTTCCACTAATGCGGTAGCCAGAATCGTCAGACTGCCGCCTTCCCGGATATTTCTGGCAGCACCAAAGAACTTCTTTGGCATATGCAGGGCTGCCGGGTCCAGACCACCGGTTAAGGTCCTGCCGCTTGGAGGTACGATCAAGTTATAGGCCCTTGCCAGTCTTGTAATACTGTCTAATAAAATAACAACATCCTTCTTATGCTCCACCAGACGCTTTGCCCGGTCCAGAACCATCTCTGCTACCCGCTTATGATGCTCCGGAAGCTCATCAAAGGTGGAATAAATCACTTCCACATTAGGACCTTCAATGGATTCCCGGATATCCGTTACTTCCTCCGGCCGTTCATCAATGAGAAGCACCAACATATGCATGTCCTTGTAATTGCGACTGATTGTTTTCGCCATCTGCTTTAACAGAGTGGTCTTACCTGCCTTGGGCGGTGATACGATCATACCTCTTTGTCCCTTACCGATCGGGGCAATCACATCCACAATACGCATAGGAATGCCGGAACCGCTCTGCTCCAGTTGAATCTTTTCCTCCGGAAAGATCGGGGTCAGTTCTTCAAATGGCCGCCGTTTCTGGGCTTCCAGCGGATGATAACCGTTTACTGAATTAATATATAACAAGGCACTGAATTTCTCTGCCTGGGTCTTCACTCTGGTATTTCCATTCAGGATATCACCGGTCTTTAAGTTAAATCGGCGAATCTGTGCCGGAGATACATAAACATCATTTTCACCCGGAAGGTAATTGGCACTTCGAATAAATCCATAGCCCTCCATGATTTCCAGAATACCATTGACTACATTTCCGCTATCTAAGGCAGCCAGCTCCGAGTTCTCCAGCTTCTGAAACTCCTCCATGGTAAATGCTTCATTTCGAATATTCAAGGCTCTTTTTTCTTCCTGGAAACGCTCCTGCCGGGTTTCCGCCTCATAGCCTTGGGGCTCCTGTATCTCAGAACGCACAGCTCTTCCTTCCGTATGCACCTCTGCCCGAACTGCCGGTCTGCTTTCATAGCGCATCACCTCTGGCTGCCTGACCTCTTCCGAAGGATTCATGCGTTCACTGGTTCTTATATCACTTCTGCCCATGGTCCGCTCGCTCTTGCCTTCCGGCTTTCCTGCTGTCCGCTCGGCTCTTCCTCTTACTCGTTCCGTCCGGGTCTCCGTTCTGGTATTCCCTTTACTCTGACGGCTGTCGCTATGTCCAAAATTTCCATCTGTTGTTTTTGCATCAAAGCGCTGTACCACTTTTCTCGGTGTCCTGCCACCTGTAGGAGCTGACTTTTCCTCCCCGCGGCTCTCCTTTGCATTTCCCTCCAAGGACTGCAGAAGCTGAACTAATTCTGCCTTTTTCAATGTAGTAATACTCTTGATTTCCTTACTTCTTGCAACCTCGCGTAACTCCGCTAATGTCATGCTGCTAAAATCCATATGCTATTCCTCTCTATATGTAATACATTTATTGGGTTCTAAAATGAATATCTGAACTTTAGAATTTTAAATCTGCTCGAATTATAACATAGAATTTTTTCAAGGTAAAGCCATAATTTTACGAAATACTTGCTATGCCTTTCCGCAAATGCTATATTAAATGATAGTGGTTTATCCACAGAAACAAATAAATTAAAAAATAATGATAAAAGGTGAATCAAATGGACGTATATGAAAAAGCACTGCAGCTTCATGCAGAATGGAACGGAAAATTAGAAACAAAATCAAAAGCTGCCATTCACACTGCCGAGGATTTGTCCCTGGCTTATACCCCGGGTGTGGCAGAGCCCTGCCGGGTCATTGCCAAAGATCCGGAGGCAGCCTATACCTATACCAGCAAGGCGAATACCATTGCTGTAGTATCAGACGGAAGCGCCGTACTGGGACTGGGTAATATCGGTGCCAAGGCCGCCATTCCGGTTATGGAAGGCAAGGCTGTACTGTTCAAGGAATTCGGCAACGTAAATGCCGTACCGATTTGTCTGGATACTCAGGATACGGAGGAAATTATCAAGACTGTCATCCACCTTGCTCCGGTCTTTGGCGGCATTAATCTGGAGGATATTTCCGCTCCCCGCTGCTTTGAAATCGAAGAACGCCTGAAGAAAGCTTTGGATATCCCGGTATTCCACGATGACCAGCATGGAACAGCAATCGTGGTCCTTGCCGGAGTGATTAACGGACTGAAGGTAACAAATAAAAAGAAAGAAGACTGCCGGATTGTAGTAAATGGTGCCGGTTCTGCCGGAATCGCCATTTCCAAGCTTCTGCTTCGCTATGGTTTCCCTTCTGTAACCCTTTGTGACAAATCCGGTATTCTCAGCAAGAATTCTCCGGATCTGAACTGGGCACAAAAGGAACTGTGTGAAGTTACGAATTTAGACGGATTGGAAGGAACCCTGGCAGATGCTTTGGTTGGCGCAGATATCTTTGTAGGCGTATCCGCTCCAAACCTGGTCACTCCTGAGATGGTCAAGACCATGAACCCGGATGCCATCCTGTTCGCCATGGCCAATCCGGTACCGGAAATCATGCCGGACGTTGCAAAAGCCGCAGGAGCCAAGGTTGTGGGCACCGGTCGTTCTGATTTTCCGAATCAGGTAAACAATGTCATTGCATTTCCTGGGATTTTTAAGGGTGCTTTGGAAGGCCGTGCCACTCAGATCACAGAGGAAATGAAGCTGGCGGCTGCTCTTGCCATTGCAGGACTGGTTTCCGATGAAGAATTAAATGAAAATCATATTTTACCGGAGGCTTTTGACCCGCGCATTGCCAATGTGGTTGCCGAAGCGGTAAAGGCACATATTAAATAGTCACCATCAGATATGGCAACAAAATACAAGGAGTGTTACTGCTATGTCAGACAACTGTCTTACATTATATAAATTAATTATACTCTTTATGCTGGACCGGGTAGACTTTCCCCTGACTACCTCCCAGCTTTCCCAATTCATTTTGGATAAGGGCTATACCAGCTACTTTAATTTTCAGCAGGCGTTAAATGAACTGGAGGAAGCCGGATTTATTCATTCGGAATTAATTCGGAATACTACACAGTTTCATCTGACTCCGGAGGGGAAGGAAGCGTTAGATCTGTTTGAATACAAGATATCTCCTGCCATTAAGGATGATGTGTACAGCTATCTGGATGCAGAAAAAATCAATCTGCGGAATGAGGTGGAAATCTTTGCCACCTACTATCCTGCCAAGCATAATGAATACATGGTGCAGTGTACCATATTGGAACGGAACGAAACCTTGTTAGACATAAAAATCAACGTTCCTACCCTGGATCAGGCAACCATGATCTGTGATTCCTGGCAGAAAAAAAGCAACTCTATTTATGACTATCTGGTAAAGCAGCTCTGGAATCTAAAAGAGGAAGAACAACAGCCGATGGATTAATCCATCGGCTGTATCAATTCTTCGATTAAGTTCCATATCTCATCTCTTCCCTGCTTGGAAACTGCTGAAAATGGTATCATGGGTGTACCCGGTATGACCTCCAGCTTGGTCTTAATGACCTTCATGTGCTTTGCAACCTGACTGCGGTTAATCTTATCCAGCTTGGTCGCAACAATGACAGGATGAAATCCATTCTCCACAATCCAGTTATACATAATACAATCATTCTCCGAAGGTTCATGACGAATGTCAATCAGGAGAAAGACCAGACGAAGCTGACTGGATTTGTGAAGATACCGCTCAATCATTTTCCCCCACTTTGCCTTGATTTCTGCCGATACCTTGGCATATCCATAGCCCGGCAGGTCCACAAAATACAGTTCCTCATTAATATTATAGAAATTGATGGTCTGTGTCTTGCCCGGCTGGGAAGATGTTCTTGCATAGGACTTTCGATTCATCAATGCATTGATCAGCGAGGACTTCCCCACATTTGATTTACCGGCAAATGCAATTTCCGGCAGGGTATTTTCCGGTAATTTACTTGTAATACCACAAATGGTTTCCAAATTCACACTTTTTATCTTCATATATTCCTATCCTTCATAAGAGCCCGGTCCAATACCTCCTGTATGGTTCTTACATATGTAATCTGCATACCGCCAATAATCTCTTCGCTAAGCTCTGTGACATCCTTCCGATTCTGCTCCGGAACCAGAACCTCCCGAATCCCATGCTGGCTGGCAGCCAGCAGCTTTTCCTTCAAACCGCCGATAGGCAGTACCCGCCCCCGCAGAGTCACCTCTCCGGTCATGGCAATATCTCCCCGCACCTTCTGCTTCCTGACTGCCGAATAAATAGCAGTTGTCATGGTAATACCGGCAGAAGGGCCGTCCTTTGGTACCGCTCCCTCCGGCACATGAATATGAATATCCTGCTTTTCAAAGATATCCGTATCCTGCATGGAACGGACACAGCTCATGGCAATCTTTGCAGATTCCTTCATTACATCTCCAAGATTACCGGTCAATTCAACCTTACCGCTGCCCGGCACCAGACTGACCTCCACGCTCAAGGTATCACCGCCTACGCTGGTCCAGGCAAGTCCTGTTACAATTCCTATCTTTGGCTCTACATCCCATTGGTTTTTGTCATACTTCGGAATACCCAGATAGGACTCCAGATTCTTCTCCGTAATCTTCAGAGACTTTCGTTTTCCACTGGCGATTACCCGGTCTGCCTTCCGGCACAAGGCAGCAATCTGCCGTTCCAGACTGCGGACACCGGCTT
>JAIECC010000458.1 GCA_029068665.1 Lachnospiraceae bacterium | reverse complement strand
TATATGGATCGAGAGAGGCATGCTGTGGTGATTTGTATGATTTTATAATGAAAAAATGGCTTCCTAAAGGCAAGAAACGTAAATCACTTGAGAAATTAATAAGAGAAAGAGGAGAAGGAATATGAAAAATAAGAAGTCAGTGATTATTACATATAGCATTATTGGCTGCTTTATTGAGTATGGCATGTTTCTTCTTGCCGGAGCCTGGGAAAAGGGCAATACGATTTATGAACTGCTTCCAAGACTGCAGGAAATCCTGGCTCATCCAATGGGTTGGTATTTTAATCGTTATACTCCTACTTTTTTGTTAATTGGTCTTTTCATTACAGGAATTCTGCTCATGTATGGGTTGACCAAACCAGACCTGATGCCAGGACGGGAATATGGTACGGCAAAATGGGAAAATGTAAAGCGATTAACTCAGAAAATGACAGAGGAAAAAAATATGGATTCCATACGGGTATATTCGGAAAGTTTAAGCATCAGTACAAACTCGGAATTTACCGGCATCAATAATAATTGTCTCGTCATAGGAGGTTCCGGAACCGGAAAGTCGTGGTTCCTGGTACAGCCGAATCTTTGGCAGGAAAATGGTTCTTTTGTGGTAACAGACCCCAAAGGAGAACTTTTAGGAAGGAACGGCAGGCGGCTGCTTCAGGATGGCTATGTAGTCCGGGTATTGAATCTGGTAGATATGAAATCTTCAGACTGTTTCAATCCATTTGTATATATCCGGGAATCAGCGGATGTAAGACGATTGATTACAAATCTGATAGCCAATACTACTTCTGAGGAAGCCAGGAAGCATACCGGCGATCCTTTTTGGGAAAAATCAGAATCCATGTTTTTACAATCGTTATTCTTCTATGTATGGATGGAGGAGCCAACACCAAAGCGAAATATATCATCTCTTATGAATCTACTTGCAAAAGCAGAATATACAGAGGATGGTGTTCCTTCAGAACTAGATGATATCATGACAGCGTTAGAAGCAAAAAAAGGTGAAAGTCATCCGGCAGTACGAAATTATAAAAAGGTAATCCGTGGTGCCGGTGATACAATCCGGTCTATCATTATTTCAGCCAATGCTCGTATGGCACCATTTGAAGAGGAAGATGTGTTGCGGATTTTCAATAGGGATGATTTTGAAATCGGAAGCATTGGTGCCGGCATTAATATAGACGGTAAAACGAAGACAGCAGTTTTTTGTGTGATTCCGGACAATGATAAAACGTACAACTTTATCGTTGGAATGTTCTATACTCTTGCCTGTCGGGAACTGTACATGCTGGCAGATCAGGTTTATCATGGGAAGCTGCCAATCCCGGTCACATTCTGGTTTGACGAGTTTGCCAATGTTGCATTGCCGGAAGGCTTTTTGCTATGGCTGGCTACATGCCGTTCCAGGAATCTGTCCTGTGTGGTTATCATACAGAATATTGCACAGATTAAGGCATTATTTAAGGACAATTGGGAAAATATTCCCGGCAACTGTGATGTCCTGGTCTATCTTGGAGGCAATGAGCAATCCACACACGAATATATATCAAAGATGCTGGGAAAGCAGACGGTATATAAAAAGAATACATCAGAATCCAGAGGTCAGCATGGAAGCACTTCCAGAACTACAGACGTTCTTGGTCGGGAGTTAATGACATTGGATGAAGTTGGTCTGTTGGATAATTCCAAGTGTATTATAAAGGTCAGGGGCTGCCGTCCGGTTCTTGATAATAAATTCAAACCCTTTGATAAGGATGATTTTAACATGCTGAAAAGTCTTGGTGTTTATATTCATACGCCGGCACCCGAAACAAAACATTTCAAGCTACTGAGCAAGGAAGAATTGGCAGCCTGTGAAGAGGATGCCAAGCGTATGCCGGATAAAATCAGGATTACCAGCCTGACGATAGAGGAACTGTGCCATCTGGCAGAACTGGCAAATCAGGATTCCCAACCTCTTGGTGAAATAAAGAATGTGCCATTTAAAAGAAAAAATGAAGTTGTTCACGGTGAACAGGTTTCCTATAAAGGAAGCAGCCTAACGGAAATACTGACGAAATATGTTCTTGATGATGAAAGGATGAAAGCTGTGCAAACCGGCATCCAGGATGGACTGACGGAAGAGCAAATCATATGCCTGTTGAATAAGGAACCGAAGGAGCGGGAGAGTTGCAGGAATTTATTCCTGGCATTAAATGAACGTAAGACTACCCAGCCAGCTTAACTAGGATGGTAGACTAAGAAGAACTAAGATTATACTGCAAAGAACCAGATATCGTGATAGAATTAAATTGAAAAAATATTGTTATCGGGAAGACATGAAACGTGTCTTCCTTTTTTCATGTAAAGGAGGAGTAAGATATGATGACAGTAAACGCAAAAGTAACACCGTATGAAAATGGGAAATTGAAAGGTTTGGCATCTGTAAGCTTTAATGATGATGTGAAGCTGAACGGCATCCGGATCATGGAGGGCAAAGAAGGGAAATTATTTGTTTCCTGTCCTTCCTTCCAGACCAAGGAAGGGGGATATGTGGAATATTTCCATCCAATCACGAAGGAATTCAAGGAGACATTTGATAAGACGATTTTGGATGCTTACCAGGATGCATTAGACGGAGTGAAGCGGACACCAAAGCAGGCAGAAGGTGTCATGGAGATTTCATCCGTCCGAGCAACTGAATTCCAAAAGGATAATCTCCGGGGACTTGCAACCGTTGTCCTGGATGATTCTTTTGTTATTCAGAATATTAAGGTCATGAGAGGAGAACATGGATTATTTCCGTCCATGCCTTCTTACAAAGGAACGGATGGGGGCTTTCATGAATATGTAGAATGCGGTAAAGGATTTAAGAAGGAGTTGCAGCAGCAGGTTGTAGAAGCTCTGGTAAACAACAAGAGCAAAGCTCCTGAAGCAAAGGCTCCGGAGAATACCGTATCACAAGAAGCTAAGAAGCCGTCAAAGGGAAAGAATGTAGCGAAAGCGAAGCCAAGTACAGATGAAGGAAGGCAAGCACCAGGTAAAGCTGTGAAAGCCGGTTTTGTGGCACTTCCGGAAGAAGCAGGTAAAATGCCAAAGCCACAACCGGCAATTCGATAGGAGGATAAGATCATGGAGAAAATAATTAGACAGGAAGAAAAGACCGCTATCGTTCATGAGCGTCAGCAACGAAGACTTTTGGCTTATTGGAACAGGTTGAATCAGAAGGCACAAGAGAGAAGGGAGAAGGAATAGATATGGATAAAATTATAGCAAGAATCGTAAATCGGGCTGATAATGCAGAAATGCTTAAGGAAGTACCGTTTACCCCGGTAGCAAACAATCTTGCCGTGGTTTATCGACAGTTACTTTATATGAATGAAGTAAGTATGACAACCATGCCTATAACAAATGAAAGAATGCATGAGATGGAGCTGAGTAGACAGGAATTGCATCAATTGGCTATGGAAAACACAAGAAATTTTTTAAAACCTCAGTGTCAGACAATGGAAAGTATCCTTTTTTCACTCACAGGTAAAATGATGGGAAGTATGCTTCAGGAAATGGTTCCGGACGGAATTCCAGAAGAATTTGAAATGGGAGATATGAAGCTCTATGTCCTTTCAAATGAAATGCATATGAATGGTGCAGTCTGTATTGCTGATACCGATTTTATGCATCAGGTAAGCGAACAGTATTTTGAAGGACAGAATTTTAAGATTCTTCCTTCCAGTATCCACGAAGTTCTGGCGGTGTCAGAGGATATGGATACCAGTGAATTACTTCAAATAGTATGTGATGCAAATAATTATGTACTTGACCCTGGAGAACAGTTGGCAGATGCAGTTTATCAGTATGATGCGGATAAAAAACTTGTTTCCTGCATTGCTTCCAAAGTGCCATTAAGAAGCCCTCAATTTGTACGATAGGTGAGGAGATAAGGAGGGTATAATTAATGGTTCGAGAGTATATCAAAACCGGCAGTATTGGTGAGATAATATATATTATGTCAGAAGGCAATGATACGGTCAACGAGCTGCTCCATAATTGTCTTCTGGAATTTGATTCATTATGGGAATTCATTAAGTGGATTCTCATAATGGATGATATGAATATCAGAGGGGACCAGTTACAGATTGTTTATGAAAATTATGCTTCGAGTGATATTAGTAAGCTGATAAAAGGCATTGAGGCTAGAGATGAAAAACTTGTAGAGCTGGTTAATGCTGCATATGTTCATGAAGAAAGAGCTTGTCTGGGCGGAGCTGATCGGGCAGGAAAAGTGGCTCTGCAGGAACACGCGAATGAAATATGGCTGATTGATACATCTTGGGTTGTAAAATATCAGTTTGGTCTTGAAGCTGAAATAGCTGTAAATGATAAAAGGGGGAGAGAGCGAACTTCAACAATCAAGTATCTCAATGATGATTTCTTTTTAATTGATAATACTGTGATGCATATCTGGCAGTTTGCAGACATGCTGGAGAAGAAGGGATATCATTGTGTGCCGGCATTGCCGAGGAAGGGGACAAAGTATCGTTGCATGATGTATCATCCACCAAATACCAAGCGGGAGTTGAAGAGGTATAAGAAAAACTTTTGAATATATCAATGGAATAAATAATTGTTTTCCAATTGATAAGCTC
>JAIECC010000457.1 GCA_029068665.1 Lachnospiraceae bacterium | reverse complement strand
CTGAATCAGCTTTTTCTTTTCCCTCATAACTATATCCCCTTCCGCATAACACAGAGCTTCGTATATGCCTTATAGTCCTTGTTCTGATAATTAATACTTATTTCCAGTATTACCTTCAGTCCTCCAAAGGTACCTTTAATCGGGACCTCCACCAGCCTCTGCGGCAGGGTCAGATTCAGCTGCCTTCCTTCTAATATCCGGTTGCCTTGAAAATCTAAAAAGGAATAGGATAGTATAAAGGAGTCATCCGCATTTGCATAGTGCTCAACAAGAAATGGAATTCTCGTAAAGCTGACTTCACCAACCGCCAGATATTCCGGCAATGTAATGTCGCAGTCATCCTCCGAAAAACGGAAGGAAAACATCGGAAGCTCCCCATACAGCATTTCATAATTTGCACGGTATGCCTGAAACATGACTCTTGCCCGATTGTGTTCTCCCTGATAATTCAGATACCGTACGATTTTATCCATACTTTCCTGTTCAATTCCATCATAATAGGTCTTTGAAAATCCTTCAAAGAGCTCTCCCGGTTCATACAATTCTTCATAATAGTTTTCAAACAGCATCCGCTCCGGAAACACGCTCCAATCCCAATCAGAAACAGAACCCGGCCATGCCATAGTCAGAAACGGATGATTCTGGACTTGTCCTCCATACCGGGTATTCAGGTAATTAAAGTACACACTCCAGTCACTCAGACCCTTTTGTTCAATTCCCGGAAGCTGCTCCAGCATTTCCAAAAACACCCGGCGATCAATGATTTGAGGCATATGAGCATCATACATCCATGTAGAATATCCATGCTCCATTAGAAAATCTCTTGTTCGATGCATACTAAGGTCAAAGGAGGTCAGTGCAGTCTGTGCTCCCTTCCAGTCCTCGAAATGATAAAAATAATAACCCTGATATTTTCCATCCTTTAGAAAAATCTCCTGGGTAATCGGAACCAACGGACGATAATCATCATCTGCCATGATGAATACATCTTCTAATTCCTCCCGGTTCATGGCAAGACAGCGCAAAAAGAAATTCCGGTTCGCATGATCTTCCGGTAGTTTTCTTCCATTTAACAATTCTGAATCTTTAATATACCGGATCCGGCATCTTCCGGTATAATTCTTCTCAACCTGAGCCACCATAGAATCCGGACAGCACAAAACGAATTCTTCAATAAATGGCATAAAATGCTCTACAAAAGGAAGAGTCGCTAACAAAGCCTCCATACGGGCTGTTAAATACACCATCTGCTTTACCCCATCCGGGACGGTATAAGGATACTGCCCGGTCAGAGAATCCAGTGCATTCCAAATATTATCCACTACCTCATCCCATGTCACCGGTACATAATTCTGAACCCGTTCTTTATATTCATTGTATTGCTCCGGATGCTTCAGCCAGTTTCCCACCGTTTCTGCAAAGCTTTTCCAAGAAGTGCAGTCAAAATAAGCACAATAACTGCCTCCCACCTCCCGCAGAATCGGAATATCCGATGCAAGAACCGGTGCACCTCTTTGAAACGCCTCAATAATCGGCAGTCCAAATCCTTCATTAAAGGTAGGAAATGCAACACAATAAGCATTTCGATAGAGATAATCAATGGCAGCGTCATTCATACCTTTCAAATGAAAAAACTGCTTCCCCAGCTTGGGATGTTTCTCAATCCGGCTCTGAAAGGCTTCTACATTCCATCCGATTCTTCCAACAAAGATCAGATTCATCCCTTCGTCAAACAACTGATTGTCAAATGCATCTAAAAGTAACCCATGATTTTTACGGGGCTCTATAGTTCCCACCATCAGGATATAACGTCCGGCTGATACTGCTTCTTCTGCCTCCGGACAGATTTCTTCTGCTTCAGCCTCCTGCACGTTAAAATCTGATCCCAGCCAGGATACAAAGCCTGGAATCGCCGGAAGATTTAATTGTTCAAGCAATACATCAATTGCATCTAAAGTACTCTGGGCAGAGGCAATGATGATATCCGCATATTGAAGATATGCACCAATATAATTCATAAAATTATTCAATGTTTCTTCATGACAAAATTGCGGATGGGTAATAGGAATAACATCATACACATACACCGCCAGCTTTACGCCACTTGCTTTCAATTGAGGTAACAATACACTTCTGCGAAGGGGAAGATTCCATACGCTGTCAATATCAAAGAAAACATCATTTGGCCGGAAATCTTCAATCCGTACTGCTTCTGCCGTTATAATTTCTTCCCTGCTTCCCTCTCCACAGTCAAAATAAGAATAGAACCGTTCTGTATCCGCTTTTTCGTATAAATGATAGCCCTCGTTATAATTCAGTAAGACTATTTCCCAATCCTTTCTCTGCAGCATTCGCAGGACGACCTCCCGGACAACACGCTGGATTCCGGTTAAAAATGGGACTCTTAACAGATTGGTTACATCAATGTAAATTTTCATATGCTTAATTCCTTCTCAATATTTTTCGAATCAATTTCCGAAGCGGAAGCGGGAATTTAATATATAGTTTATACAAGTGATCCTTCCATCCCTCTTTCGCAGAAGGAGCTCCCTGTCCGCCACTTTTACCCAGTATAAATCCGTTTAATGCCGTTAATTCCCGCTGCTTTACCGGCACCAATTGAT
>JAIECC010000456.1 GCA_029068665.1 Lachnospiraceae bacterium | reverse complement strand
CAATTAATTCACAAAGAAAGGATGCGGAATAAAATGTAATGTGAAATTATAAAGGAGGAATGCATATGGGAATTCAAAAACCAGGATTTGATTTACACGAGATGCAGATGTATTTCGAGCAGGAAATACGTGCGGCGAGAACCATTAGTGATTTGAAGCTGAGTGAAAATGACTACAGACGCTTAGGAATCAAACTGAAATCCCTGTTTGCATTTGCGAATGATAGTAATTTTGCTGATCATTTTATGCTGTGTGTGGCAGTATACTGGACCTTTAATTTTATTTACTGGGATGAAAAGTACGCAAAGTTCAACCGGGAATTTATTCAGATATTTGAAAATCAATCCCAGTATACCCAGCGCCATCAGTTCGACATGTTTTTGGAATGCTTTCATGATTTCGGATTAAACAGTTATCAGATCAATCATGGTGACCTGTTACGCAGATGTGAGCAGATTGTAGCCAGACATGCAGGGATTCCAAATGATGAGCAGGCTGTTTTATTTGATTTACTGAGTCCGTATTTACTGGTGGATTGCAATACTGCGTGGAATGAAATTGCTGCATTTCTTCCAAAGAAGACACGTCATGTAATGGTTTATATGAATCATTCAATGCAGCTTGCAGTTATAAAAGAATTGCAGGAACTGCTTTTGGCAGTGAAGAGCGGAGGTGCTGCACAGGATGATTTGCTCCGGGAATTTCCGGATGTATCCAGCTCACTGATTGTGAATTGCCTGTTCTGGCATGAGGATCAGGAATTAAAATATGTATAATATCTAATTTCTACAGAGGAACGTCCGGGAAATTGTAATACAACTTTGGACAGTTACTGTAGAAGCCAGATTTCGAACTTGGTTTTCTGGTTATTCGTATATTGGGGGTAACATGGGATTGGCACCTGAAGAAGTATAGTAGGGTGTCAATCCTTGTTTCTTTTTTGTGTTCTATCCATGAAAGATGTGCATAGATTGCAGGGAATATGGATAATAAGAATGAGTCGGACGATAAGCCGGGTTATGTCGTTGAGTGATCATCTATCTAGGCCGGCTGTTACCAGCCGGCTCCAGCAACCTACCCGAAAGCACAGCGGGCCACTGTATGGCTTTCTGTTCGGTCTTGCTTCGAGTGGAGTTTACAGAGCCTTGTCTGTTACCAGACAAGCGGTGAGCTCTTACCTCGCCGTTCCACCCTTACCGTTGGGTAAGTGATAAGGGATCCTCCCACTTCGTGGGTCCCTCCTTACCAGGGGTAAGTGATAAGGGATCCTCCCGCTACGCGGGTCCCTCCTTACCACAATCGGCGGTATATTTCTGTTGCACTAGTCTGGGAGTCGCCTCCACCGGACGTTATCCGGCACCCTGCCCTATGAAGCCCGGACTTTCCTCACCTGCAGCCTTTCGGCTTTGCAGCCGCGATCACTTGTCCGACTCATGTAGGATTGTAGCATTTTCGTATTTTTTTGTAAAGATATTCTAACCACAAGATGTTGTGGTTTCCTTCTATAGGAGGACTGGCATTTTAAACAAATTTCTTAAAAAAAGATGTTTAAAAAAACGAAAAAACCTCCTTTTGCTTGACCTTTTTTTGGATTCAGAATATAATGGCAACACAGATGTAACAATTATGTAACATTTTGAAACATCTCAGTAATACTTGAAAGGAACGTAAGAATGGAAAAGCAACTGGAACAATTCGTGAATAACGTGAAAGTATTTTGCAAGCGGATTTTAATGCTTATGGTATCTGCTTCTTTTGCTTGTGCTGCGTTAATCACTGCAAATGGAGAAGCTGCTAAGAATGTTCTGCCTTTCAAACAGGTGGCATTAAGCGAATGTACACAGGATGAACAAGAATATGCATTTGGGAATATACAGCACGAGGATTATTATACCATTCAAAATCACTTATTGGTGGCAGAAGCCTTGTCAGCAGCCGGAGCAATTGAGCCGGAAGCAGCAGATGTGGAGGCTAAGGCAACCGAAGTAGTAGCACAGAGCTATCAGGCAGTATCCGGAAGTCCGGTATATGCAGACCCTGCCATGAATGGTTATGAGTGCCTGGGTACTTATCTGACTACAGGCTATTGTCCATGTGCAGCCTGCTGTGGCAAAACCAACGGAGTAACTGCCTCTGGTGCAATTGCTCAGACAAACCATACGATAGCGGCAGATACCGGAGTACTGCCATTTGGAACACAGGTAGTGATTAATGGTAAAGTATATACCGTAGAGGATCGGGGTGGAGCTATCCGTGGTAATCGAATTGATATCTTTTTTGGAAGCCATCAAGAGGCGTTAAATTACGGAAAGCAGACGGTACGGGTTTACCGCTATGTAGGAACCAGTGAGAATGCTTCGTCAGTTATGATGGAAACAGTATCGGAAACACCGGATATCGAGATGACTACAACAGAGGCTTCTACGGAAGAAGGATCTACTGCATCTACAGAAAGCAGCAGTAAGAACAGTACGGAAACAGAAGGGAATACAAGCAGCTCTGCTTCTGCCACACAGGCAGAGCAGGAAAGTACCACAACGGAAGCTGCTAAATAAAAGAATTTATAAAACAAAGGAAACATTCCAAATATTCTCAGAGGAAACATTGAATATTTGGGGTGTTTTTCGTTGTACCCAAAAACATTTTGTGATACACTATGAGCAGTGCCAAAATCAAAGGCAGTCAAGACGACTGCTTGCAGTCGGGATTGACTGTTTTGATTTTGATAGGGCGATAGCCCGACAATGAGGAAACGGCAGTTTCCGAGTGGCACTGCGGCTGTAGGACGACAATTGCAATCTGGCAAATCGGCTGCTGGCAGACGAATTTGACGGATTCAATTTTGATAGGGCGATAGCCCGACAACGAGGAAACGAAAGTTTCCGAGTGGCACTGCGGCTGTAGGACGAATTGACCTGAGGGGGGACCCGGCGAAGCTGGGGAGAGTCCTGAGGTCGGACTGCGGGAAAACGGCACTGCGATATATGACCTGAGGAGGACATAACGTGATTTATCCAAAAGAAGAATTTGGTTCTGCTTATGAGATTCCATATGAAGAATTTTATAAGAAAGGGTATCGGGCAATTATCTTTGATATTGATAATACATTAGTACCTCATGGTGCACCGGCAGATCAACGGGCTCAAAAGCTTTGTGGCAGATTGCGGGAGCTTGGTTTTCAAATCTGCTTTTTATCCAATAATAATACAAAGCGTGTAGCACCTTTTGCGGAGACTCTTGGTGCAACCTATATCAGTAATGCAGGCAAGCCCTTTAAGAAGGGATATCAGCAGGCGGCAGCCCGTCTGCAGGTAAAGGAATCAAATATTTTATTCGTGGGAGATCAGGTCCTGACAGATATTATCGGTGCGAACCGGGCAGGGTATTACAGTATTCTGGTGGGACCGGTGGATCGAAAAGAAGGTTTTTTTATTGTGATGAAGCGCTGGCTGGAGGATATCAGTATCTTTTTTTATCGCAGAAGCCGGAATTATAAGGGGAATAAGCCGAATAGGGCAGGCTATGAAAAGAATATTCCTGAGATTTACCGATAATATTTTTCGGATACCAGTGAATGAGAAAGGGTTCAAAATATGATACAGCAAATAGACGGACATACAAGGCTGCTGGGACTGCTTGGAAATCCCGTAGAGCACACCTTGTCTCCGGTAATACATAATACACTAAGTGAAATTCTCGGACAGAACCGGGTCTATGTACCCTTTCATGTAGAAGGGTCAGGGCTGGAGCAGGCAGTTCGGGGGGCTTTTGATTTGAATATTCTGGGACTGAATGTGACGGTTCCTCATAAGAATGCAGTCATGCAGTATACTGTGGAGCTGGATGAGGCAGCAAAAGCAATCGGTGCAGTGAATACACTGGTCCGAAGGTCTGAAGGCTATCAGGGCTATAATACGGATATGCCGGGATTGCTTCGTGCCATTCAGTCGGATGGAATTGAACTAAAGAATCAGACGGTGGTGATCCTGGGTGCAGGAGGAGCCTCTAAGGCAGTGGCCTATATGTGTATGCAGGAAGAGGCAAAGGCTGTATATCTGCTGAACCGGACCGTAGAAAAGGCACAGGCAATAGCGGATAGTCTGAACCGGCTTTTTGAAAAAACGGTGATAAAAGCAATGGCAGTGGAGGACTATGGCAAGCTTCCGGCAGTTTCCCGGATTGTTTTTCAGTGTACGTCCTTAGGCTTAAGTCCCAGGGTGGATGATGTCATTATTGAGGACCGGAAGTTTTATGAGCAGGTCAGTGTTGGTGTGGACTTGATTTATAATCCGGCGGAAACCCGTTTTATGAACCTGGTAAGGGCAGCCGGTGGTCAGGCATATAATGGCCTGAAAATGCTGTTATATCAAGGAATTATTGCATATGAATTGTGGAACCGGGTACAGGTAACGGCAGAACAGGCAGAGCTGGTGTATGACCGGCTATATGAAGCCATTCATCCATCGGGAGATAATATTGTACTGATTGGATTTATGGGCTCTGGTAAGACTACGGTAGGAAGGCAGATTGAGAAGGCATATGGCTACTCCTTTTTGGATACGGATGCTTATATCGAAGCCAGAGAAGGAAGGAGCATTAGCCGGATTTTTACAGAAGAAGGCGAGGAATATTTCCGAAAACTGGAAGAAGCTGTGTTAAAAGAACTGATTGCCAATACCAGCCATGCTTTGATCGCAACCGGCGGGGGAATGCCTCTGAAGAAGGAAAATGCAAGATTATTAAGAGAGCTGGGACAGGTATTCTATCTGGAGACCTCGGAGGAAGGGGTCTGGGAACGGATAAAAGACAGTCATGACCGGCCCCTGCTGGAGTGTGAAGATCCTCAGCAGAGGATTCATGAGCTGATGAAGGTCCGACAGCCTTTGTACAGAAGTGCAGCTCATGTCCGTATTTCCACTGACGGCCGGGGAGTCGCAGAACTGGCAGAAGAAATCTATCAAACTATGGAGGGAGGATATAGAAAATGATAAAGCTATTAGTGATAAATGGTCCCAATATTAATTTTCTGGGAATCCGGGAAAAGGGAATCTATGGAGAGGAAACCTATGATACTCTGTGCAGCCGGATTCAGAAAAAAGCAGAGCAGTTGAACATGGAGGCAGAGGTCTTTCAGAGTAATTCCGAGGGAGCACTGATTGACCGGATTCAGGCGGCTTATACAGACGGCACTCAGGGAATCATTATCAATCCGGGGGCTTACACCCATTACAGCTATGCCTTGCGGGATGCACTGGCATCGGTGCAGCTTCCTAAGATTGAAGTCCATATCTCGAATGTACACCAGAGGGAAGAGTTCCGTCATACCTCTGTTACGGCACCGGTATGCAATGGACAGATTGTAGGCATGGGGCTGCTGGGATA
>JAIECC010000455.1 GCA_029068665.1 Lachnospiraceae bacterium | reverse complement strand
TCTGGAAAAGATTATTGATACAGACCTGGCTTATGTATTATTTACAAGTGGTTCTACAGGTGTGCCGAAGGGAGTAGCCATAGCCCAGCGAAGTATTATTGATTATATAGATTGGGCAAAGGAAGAATTTTCTATTGATGAAGATGTAATAATAGGAAATCAAGCGCCATTCTATTTTGATAATTCAATTCTTGATATATATTTATGTATGAGTACGGGTGCACATTTGCATATTATTCCGCCTACATATTATGCTTTTCCGGCGAAATTGCTGCAATATATTGCTGATCAGAAGATTAATTTTATATTCTGGGTTCCGTCTGCATTGATAACTGTAGCAAACAGCGGATTGTTAGAAAGAATTGATTGTACTTGCTTAAAGAAAATATTGTTTGCGGGGGAAGTAATGTCCAATAAATATCTTAATTATTGGAGAAAAAATATACCTGCAGATATATATGCCAATTTATATGGCCCTACAGAGCTTACTGATGTATGTGCCTATTATGTTGTTAATCGGGAGTTTCATGATGATGATCCATTGCCGATTGGAAATGCATGCAGAAACACCCAGATTATTTTGTTGGATGAAGAAGACAAAGTTATTTCAACACAGGATAAAATGGGCGAACTATGTGTAAGAGGAACCGGTGTTTCCGTTGGATATTATGCAAATGCAGAAAAGACGAAGCAGGCATTTGTACAGAATCCGTTACATAATAATTACTGCGAGTTGATATATAGGACAGGAGATTTGGCACATTATAATGAATATGGCGAGATAATGTTTGATGGTCGTAAGGATTATCAGATTAAGCATTTGGGATATCGGATAGAACTGGGAGAGATTGAAACAGCTTTGATAAGTATCGAAGGGATTAAAAATGTGTGTTGTGTATATGACGATATACACTCAGAAATTGTTGCACTATATGAGACAGCCAATGATCTTTCAGAAAGTGATATTAGAAAGAAATTGGTGGATATTCTTCCGAAATATATGATTCCAACCCGGTATTATCTGATGGAAAAATTGCCGCTGAATGATAACGGAAAAATCAATCGGAAAGAATTGAAAAAATATGTGATGGAGGAAAAGTAAATGAATGATATACTTGCCATGCTGAATGAGCTTAGACCTGAATTTGATTTTGAAGCATCAGATAATTTCATTGAGGATGGATTTTTGGATTCTTTTGATGTGGTAGCGCTTTCTGACATGTTTGAAAAAAAGTATAACATTGTAATTGACGCACTTGATATATTGCCGGAAAATTTTGCCAATATTGATGCGATGATCAATCTTATTAAGAATAGTGGAGGAGCGGTTTAGATATGCAGACGATGTTTTCGGGTAAAAAAATAACAGGTATTCTTGGAATTCTCCCGGAACGCTCTTATACCTTTGAAGAGGAAACACAGGATTTTTCATCTCTAAGGGCAAAGAGATTAAAAAAGGTTATGGGCTATGGGCAACGCCGACGGGCAAAGAAAGAAACCAGTACGGCCGATTTATGTATATATGGTATGCGCAAGCTATTGGACGAGAATAGAATAGCAAGAGAAGAAATCGGCGCGTTGATTGTCGTTACATTAACGCCTGACTATTTTCTTCCGCATGTTAGTAATATTATCCAGGGAGAATGTGGATTATCCCATGATGTTTTATGCCTGGATATTCCACAGGGATGTGCCGGATATATTCTTGGTTTATTGGAATCATTCATGCTGTTGGAGCATATGAAGGATAAGAAAGTGGTTTTGGTTACCGGAGATGTAGTAAATAGAAAAGAGAGAGATAACGAAATTTTTATAAATCCTCCTTCCGGGGGTGATGCTGCGGCCATAACCATAATTGAGAATTGTGTGGAAAATAATGATATATATGTAGATATAAAGACATGTGGGGAAGAACGGAATGCTTTAATATATCCCGGTGGAGGTTTTCGGTTCCCTCAGGGACATATGTTTGAGGATAAGGTTGATATTGGAGACGGCGAGTTAAGAGAACCATATGCTATCAATATGGATGGAACCATGGTTTTTAACTTTGCTCAAAGAGAAGTTCCGATTCTGTTGGATGAGCTTTTTTCTTTTGCGGGGAAAGAAAAAGAGGATATTGACTATTTTCTATTTCATCAACCGAATCAGTTTATGTTGGAAAAACTGGCGGAAAAAATCAATGTTCCGAAAGATAAGTTATTTATGAATCTGGTAGAAAGATATGGCAACTCAAACGCATCTACAATCCCATTGGTAATTGCAGATAATCTGGCAGATAAGGTACTTGTGTCACAATATAATTGCTGTCTGACAGGATTTGGAGCGGGATTAGCGTTGGGTGGAATATTAATGCCGTTGGGTAACATGAGCTTCTGTGAAATCGTGAATAGCAATTTATAGAAGGACATAAATTGCTTACAAGGGGTAGATGGAAGGAATTACAGATGTCGGTTAGGATAGGGTTTCGGGTTGATGCAAATGAACATATTGCAACGGGGCATCTGATGAGATGCATTGCGATTGCAAAAGAGTGTGAGAATCTGGGAATGGAATGTAAATTCTATTTGGCAGAAGACAAAATGACAGATAAATTACAGGAAAACCGACTGTCATATCATATTCTGCATACACGATGGAATCAATTGGACTTGGAAATTCCAGTCATGAAGTCACTAATTAAAAGAGAACAGCTGCAGTGGCTGGTTGTTGATTCTTACCAGGCAGATGTCAATTATTTAATGGCATTGAATGAAAGCTGTAAGGTTATGTATATTGATGACTTGGCAATAGAACAATATGGTATAGCGGCAGTACTGCATTACAGTTATTTGAAAAGAGATATTGCCTTTGAGGCATTATATAAAAATTCTAAGACTATGATTCTTGCCGGAGCAGATTATGTTCCACTTCGAAAAGAATTCCAAAAAAAAATCTGTGAACAGAGGGAACAGGCAATATTGATTACCACTGGAGGAACAGATCCATATAAGATTACACAACGCATTTTAGAACACAAAAATGAATACAAAGAACTAAAGCAATATACATTTCATGTGATAGCAGGTAATATGAATCAATCAAGGAAGAAATTAGAACGGATGGCGGATGAGGATTCAAAAATTATCCTGCATCAAAATGTTAATAATATAAGTGATTACATGAGAAAATGTGAGTGCGCAGTTTCTGCTGGAGGAACAACGCTTTATGAATTGTGTGCCTGTGAGACACCGACAGTATGCTTTTCTTTTGCAGACAATCAAAAGGAATTTGTTCAGTGTATGGGTCGGGATGGCATAATGATATCTGCCGGAGATGCGCGGGAGAATGATCAGATCGAACAGAGTATTTTGCGTGATATTACTGAGCTGACCCAAAGGGAAGAATTAAGAAATCGGCTTGCTGAGAAGATGCGGAATCTGATAGACAGTTTTGGAACGGCACGAATTGCCAAAGCACTGTATTAAGCAAATATGGAAGCAATTTTGACATAGGAAGTAAGGATAGTATATACTAAATATATTACTGGATTATGATATTTGATAAATGCGAACGATTGTGAGTAAGAGGAGATGCATATGAGAAGAGTAATTACGTATGGGACTTTTGATCTTTTACATTACGGACACATCAACCTGTTAAGAAAAGCAAAACAATATGGGGATTATCTGATTGTGGCACTTTCCACGGATGAATTCAACTGGGAAGCGAAGCATAAACGAAGCTATTTTTCCTACGAGCAGCGGAAGATGCTTGTGGAGTCCGTTCGATATGTGGACCTGGTAATACCGGAGGAAAACTGGGAGCAAAAAGTATCCGATCTGCATGAATATCACATTGATGTTTTTGTTATGGGAGATGACTGGAAAGGCAAGTTTGACTATTTGAAAGAGCAGGGGGCAGATGTGGTTTATCTGCCAAGGACACCTCAGGTCAGCACGACCCAGATTAAGCAGAATTTAAGTAATATATTTTAGAATGACAATAATACTATAGCAGGTATACGAATGAGGAGTGGAACAATGCAGGCAATTATTTTAGCGGCAGGAATGGGAAAACGATTAAAGGAATTAACCGAGCATAATACAAAGTGTATGGTTCGCGTCAATGGAGAAACTCTGATTGAGCGTATGCTTTCTCAATTAGATAAGCTGGCATTGGAGCGGATTGTAATTGTTGTGGGTTATAAGCAGGAGGTACTAAAGGATTATATCCGGGAGCTTCTGACAAAAACACCCATTATTTTTGTAGAAAACACAGTTTATGATAAAACGAATAATATTTATTCTCTGTATCTGGCAAAGGATTATCTGTTAGAAAAGGATACGCTTTTATTAGAATCTGACCTGATTTTTGAAGATGCCATTCTGGAAGAGCTTGTAAATGATGAAAGAGATACGTTAGCACTGGTGGACAAATATGAAAGCTGGATGAGCGGCACTTGTGTAAAACTGGGAGCGGATGATTCCATCGAAGCCTTTGTGCCTGGGAAGAACTTTCGATTTGAAGAGATAAAGGATTATTATAAAACAGTTAATGTATATAAATTCAGCAGAAAATTTTCGGAAACCCATTATGTTCCATTTCTGGAGGC
>JAIECC010000454.1 GCA_029068665.1 Lachnospiraceae bacterium | reverse complement strand
GATGGAATGACCTATACGGTTGTTAAGACTGTGAATCTGAAATTCGAAGGGGCACCGGCGCCAACAGAAGCCACAGTATCTTCTGCTACAGAGGCACCTGCTGTATCTACACCCCGGGTGATTGTAACCGGTTTTGAAACCAATCCAGAAAAAGTATTGGCAGGACAGGATTTCACATTGACCCTGCATTTACAGAATACATCCAATCGGACGGCTGTTTCCAACATGAAAGTCAGTCTGGAGGCCGCCAATGGAGAATTCCTTCCGGCTTCCGGTTCCAGTACCCAGTTTATTTCCAGCTTAGGTTCCGGAAAGACCACAGATATCACGATAGAAATGTCTGCTTTAGCAAGCTTGGAGCCAAAGCCTTATGTGCTGACTCTGACCTGTAATTACGAGGATGGGCAGGCTAATCCATTTGAATCTACAGAGAATATTTCCATTCCGGTTTATCAGGAGGCCAGAATCAAAATTACGGAGATTTCTGTTTCTCCGGATGTAATTAATGTTTATAATCAGGGAAGTGTCAGCTTTAATATCAACAATCTGGGTAAGAGTACTCTGGCTAACGTGCAGGCACGTCTGGAAGGAGATACCATTGAGTGCGAGGAAAGCTTTGTAGGAAATATTGCGGCAGGCGCTACCGGATATGCGGATATTATGGTTACCGGTATAGAGCCGACCATGGATGATGGTATGGTAAAGCTGATTCTGACTTACGAGGATTCTGCCGGTGAAGAATGTACCTATGAGGATGAGGTAGCAGTATTTGTTATGGAGGAAATGACGGGAGGTGATTTCTTCACAGAGGAACCAGTGGAGAAACCGTCTCAGGGACCATTAACAGGTATCCTGATTGCAGTAGGTGTTTTGGTTTTACTTGCCGTAATCGTAGTTGTAATTATCCTGATTGTAAGAAAGAACAAGAAACGGAAGGAAGCAGAAGAAGCAGAGGCCTTAGAGGATGAAATAGACGAGGATTTATTGTCGGATATGAATAAGGAGAATTAAGGATGAGATTTTCTGACATTATTGCAATGAGTGCAGGAAATCTGTGGAAACGGAAGGTTCGTACCGTGTTAACGGTCTTGGGCGTTATGATAGGTACTGCATCCATTGTTGTCATGCTGTCACTGGGAATTGGATTGAAAAGTGCAATGCTTGAAGAAATTACCTCTCAGGGAAGTATGACGGATATCAATGTATATAATTATAGCTGGGGAGGGAGTGGAGATTCCCTTCTCATGACGGATAAGACCATAGAGGAATTCCTGCAAATGGAGCATGTAACGGCTGCCACCCCGCAGTTAAATGCCTATGTTACCATAAGTCAGGGCAAATATGCCACCGGTGTACAGCTTTATGGTGTTTCTCAGGAATACTTGTCAAAGATTCCGGTGGCAGAAGGCGGTAGATTACCGGAATCCAACACTAAAAAAATGGAGTTGTTGATTGGTAACAATGTAATTACCGACTTTTATGATACCAGCACGTATTATACACCATATTATGAAAGCGGCGGAGAAGAGCTTGCCGATGTTGACCTGATGAACCGTACCCTGTTTACCCAGTTTGAATCCAACTATGTTATAGATTCAGAGGGAAACTATGTAGAACAGCCTGCAAGAAAGAATATCTTTCCGGTAGTAGGTCTGGTAGAGGGTGAACCGGATGATTATAACGATTACTGCTGGCGGATGTACACGGATATTGATTCCATGAAAAAGTATCTGGAAAATACTTATCGCGGGCAGGCCATTCCCAATCAGCCTACGGATAAGAATGGCAATCCTTATCGGTTTTTCTGCTACGATACGGCAATTGTATCCGTAGATGATCTGGATAATGTGGAAGAGGTTCTGACAGCGATTACAGATATGGGATATGAGGCATACAGTGAAGCCGAGTGGATTGAGTCTGCACAGCAGGAATTACTGATTGTGGAAGCGGTCTTAGGTGGTATTGGAGCCATTTCTCTCTTTGTAGCGGCCATTGGCATTGCTAATACCATGATGATGTCTATCTATGAGCGTACAAAGGAAATTGGTGTTATGAAGGTATTAGGCTGCGGTCTTGGGAATATCCGTACCATGTTCTTAACGGAAGCAGCATTTATCGGCTTTATTGGAGGGATTATCGGTTTAATTATCAGCTATGCATTGTCCTTTATATGTAATCTGGTTTTGCCGGCGGCTATGGGCTATGAAGGCTCTAAGCTTTCCATTATTCCATTCTGGCTGGTGCTGGTTGCCGTCATTTTCTCTACCCTGATTGGTATGCTTGCAGGCTTCTTTCCAGCACAGCGGGCAACGAAGCTCAGTCCGTTGGCTGCCATCCGGAATGAGTAAATAGTTACATAAAGTTTAATCCTCCATATGGAAAAGATTTCATATGGAGGATTTTTGTGTTATACTATTCCCATTGAGCGATGAAGAGGTGATTTCCATGGAGCGCAGCATTTTATTTTTTGATATTGATGGCACCATACTGACTGAGGATGGCACCCGCAGGATTCCGGACAGCACCCGACGGGCCATTGCCGGAGCAAGGTCCAAGGGACATCTGGCGTTTGTCAATACCGGTCGTGTCTATCTGAATATTGAACCTATGATCCGGGAACTGGGCTTTGATGGATATGTCTGCGGCTGTGGCACCAACATATATTATCATGGAAAGGAATTGTTGCGGAACCGGATACCCAGGGAAATCTGCCGGGAAACGGTGGAGGTAACAAGAGCCTGTCATATGGCGGTATTGTATGAGGCGGCAGATTTAAACGGCTATGATTCTGCCATGAAGGACAATGAAATGCTGGCAGAGCTAATGGCTTATTTCTCCCAGGATGGGAGACCGATGGTGGATGTGGCAGATGAGCGGTTTTATTTTGATAAGTTCACCGGCTGGTTTCCTTTGGAACAGGATATGACGGCCTTTCACGATTTTTTGAAAGGAAAATTTGAATATATTGACCGGGGCCAGGCGGATGGCTATGGTATGTGCGAAATTGTACCGAAAGGCTTTAGTAAGGGAACCGGTATCCGGTATCTGCTGGATTATTTTCAGATTCCCTATGAGAACAGCTATGCATTTGGGGACAGTACCAACGATTTGTCCATGCTGACCTGTGCGGCTCATAGCGTGGCCATGGGAGGCAGTCCGGAAATTGTCCGGAATGCAGTAGAGTTTGTAACAAAATCCATCTATGAGGATGGGCTTGCTTATGCCATGGAATATTTCCACTTATAAAGAAAATAATAAGAATCAATAAAGGATTTATGAAACAGACATGAAGAACATAAGTTGGTCACAATTAAATATTATACTGGCAATTGTAATTGGGACAATTTTCCTGCTGGGCATTTTTGGAGGCATCATTTATCAGTCTCCAAGGGAGCAGGCATCCTATGCAGATGTTGCCGACATGAATGATGCATGGATTGTTGCAACCAATGATGATTATGACTGGGCAACGGATCTGCCCTGTGATTTGGAAACACCGAAGGGAACAGCGGTGAGTATTTCTCATTTTCTGCCGGAGGATATCGGTATGGACTATGGAATCGCATTTCGCTCGGTGTACAATCAGGTACAGGTGAAGGTGGGCGATACGATTTTGTATCAGTATGGAGTGGATGAAAAAAGGCCTTTTCTCAGTTCTCCGGTTCCCAATTGGAATTTTGTTCCCATTGACCAGCAGTATGCAGGACAATTGCTCACCATTACGCAGATATCGGAGTATGGAGGTTATTCCGGTTTGTTTGCAGCGGTAGAGGCAGGAAGCCGCAGTGCCTTATTGCATCAGCAGTGGAAGGAGAATGGTTGGAATATTCTGCTTTCTGTGCTGCTGATTTTATTGTCCGGGGGGCTTGTTCTGATTGCAGTAGGACTTCAGATACAGAAGAAGCTGGATTTTCAATTCCGGTATTACATGCTACTGGCTTGTGTTGTGGCAGTGTGGAGCATTAGCGGAAGTCCGTTGATTTCCGTGTTTGTAAAAAACGGATATTTGTTCTGGATGCTTCATATATTGACCCGGATGGCAATTCCGGTGGCGTACCTTGTGTTTCTCCGGTGTTTTGCCCGGAAGTCCCAGCTGATTGCTGCCATTGACTTAGGAGTGATTGGCTCAGCCGTTCTTTATGTGGTAGTGGTGATTCTTCAGCTACTTGGATTGTTGGAATTTCCGGTTACCTATGACATTCTGGGAATCATATACAGTATTGGATTTTTGGTATGTACTACAGGACTTTTGGTGGGATGGCTGCGCTATCAGAGAAAGGAACTGCGGGCTGTTGCCATATCAAACACCTTATTAGCAGTGGTGGGAGTTGTGAATGTATTTATTCGACCCAATCGCTTATATCAGATCGAAAGTACCCTTTGGCAGATTGGAGTTATCCTGTATCTGTTTTTGTTGCTGGCCATTGTGATTCAGGTGGTCTTAAAGCAGATGGATCAGAAAGTGGAGAGTGTGGAGGCAGAATACCAGAGCCAGCGTTCTGTAGCGGTAACCATGAAGAGTCCGAACTTTTTATTTGCTTCCTTGAATACCCTGCTGGCCATGACGAAATCCGGTTCTCGGAGTTCTGCGAAA
>JAIECC010000453.1 GCA_029068665.1 Lachnospiraceae bacterium | reverse complement strand
CATTAATCTGGGAAATATAGGCTCTCAGTTGAGTATGGAAGCAAAGCACCGTTTTTTGCAGATGATTTCTGTTCCTACCATATTAATTTCAGATATGATGGAAGGATATTCTTGTGTGAATTTTGAGAATAGCTCCGGTATTTCTTTGGGAATCGAGCATTTGATACAAGAGCATCATAAGCAGCATTTTGGTTATGTAAGCGGTCCAAGGAATAATATTGATGCAGTAAGGCGGCAGCAGATTTTTGAACAGGTAATGAAGAAGAATGGTATTGCCCCGGGGCAGTACAAGATTGTAGAAGGTGATTTTACTTACAGCAGTACCAAGGTAGTGGAGGATTTGCTGGATGAATACCCGGAGATGGATGCCTTAATCTGTGCCAATGACATGATGTGCTATGGAGCTTATCAGGTATTATCAGCCCGGAATCTAAGAGTGGGAAAAGACATTGCCGTGCTGGGCTTTGATGATGCACCGTATTCCAGCCAGATTAAACCGGGACTTACAACGGTAAAAGCAGACCCGGCTTTGCTGGGCTATAAAGCAGTAGGATTGTGCGAAAAGGTACTGGCAGGGGAAACCCATAACCTAATGGTAGAGACTTCTTTTGTCATACGGGAATCCTGTGGTTGTGTTGAGCTGTCTCATACGGAGCCTCAGCAGGATATATTGAGTATACGGGCAAATCTGGATTCCTTAAATCATACTCTTGTGGCAATTTCCAGAAATATATTAAATTATGAAGAAGAGAACAATAAGATATATTTCATGATTCTGAACAGCTTGTGCAGGATGGATATCCAGAGCGTATATTTCTACACATTTGCAGATAAGATCGAGCACAAAAAGGGTGAGGAATGGGTGCAGCCGGAGTATGTACGGCTCCGGGCCTACTATCGGGAGCCTCATAGGAGAATACCGGATATTGTATACCAGCCTATGCCGATTTATTATTATCCTGTTGCTATGGAGGATATTAAAGAAATCGATGTAGAGGAACAGAAGATTCCTTTTGAAGAAATTTTTTCAAATAAATACATTCACAGTGAGGAACCGGAAATCAAGGTGGTTACTTTGCTGTATGCAGGTGAGATCCAGTATGGATTCCTGGTATGGGATGTGAAGGAAGAGTATTTTGGCTATATTGGTCAGTTGTCCTACCAGATTTCCAATGCCTTAAAGACCAATAAGCTGCTGCATAAGAAGAGTCAGATGGCGGCAGCCTTGGAAGAAAGTCTGCAGGAGGTACAGGTGAAGAACTTGATTCTGGAAGAAATCTCAAAGGTGGATGAATTGACACAAATCTATAACCGGCGGGGATTTCTGGACAGCATGAAGCGGAATGTAATCTTAAAAGCAAATGCTGGAAAACCGGCAATCGCAGTTTATGCGGATATGAATAACCTAAAGCTGGTAAATGACCAGTTTGGACATGAAGAAGGGGACTATGCCCTTCGTCTGATTGGACAGATTTTACGGGATGCTATACACAGCCTGAACGGTATTGGTGAAGTCGGAAGAATCGGTGGAGATGAATTCTGTGCATATGTCATTACAGATGCAGTGGGTTATGAAATGATACTGAGGAAAAAGATTGATGAAATAACGGAAGCTATGAATCAGGAAAACGATAAGGTCTACTATGTAAGCATGAGTGTGGGTATGAAGTCTTTTGTCTGCTCCAATGAAGTAGATATTTCCCATGAGCTGGAGCAGGCCGATGCGCAGCTTTATCAGTATAAGCAGAAAAAGAGAACCAGTATTTTGAAATAAGACGGAATGTGGAAAGGGAAACCATGAAATATGGTTTCTCTTTTTTGGATTGAAAGAAAGCAGGATAGCATAAACGAAAGTTTTAATTATGAAATGTACAAAAAAGCAGATTTATCCCTTGACATCTGAGGGTTCATTTGTTATCATATAACACGTTGAATGTCGGCGGTGTCGGCATTTGACTACAACTAAAGTTGTATGCGTGCTTAGCTCAGCTGGATAGAGCGTTTGGCTACGGACCAAAAGGTCGGGGGTTCGAATCCTCTAGCACGCAGAAGCTAGGCCTAGTGGTTTCACTAGGCTTTTTTGTTTCAGACAGAGAAGCCTGTGGCACAGACCATAGGTTAAGATATAGAGTGATAAAAAGAAACGGGATGAAATATGAAGAAGCTTTCACATAATAATCAAAAGAAAATAGCAGTTATTAATGATATTTCCGGATTCGGACGTTGTTCCATAACCGTATCCCTTCCGATTATTTCCCATATGAAGCTGCAATGCTGTCCTTTGCCTACATCTATATTCTCTAATCATACGGGCTATGAGAATTACTTTTTTGATGACTATACATCTAAGATGCGGGAGTATATTCACAACTGGAAGCTGCTTGGACTGGAGTTTGAAGGCATTGCAACCGGCTTTCTGGGTTCAAAGGAGCAGATTCAGATTGTAGAAGAATTTATTCAGGAATTTCGTACGGAACAGACCAAAGTAATCGTCGATCCGGTTATGGGAGATAATGGAGTATTGTATCCCACGTATACAGAGGAAATGAGAAACGA
Source organism: Lachnospiraceae bacterium (assembly GCA_029068665.1). Lineage (GTDB taxonomy): Bacteria > Bacillota > Clostridia > Lachnospirales > Lachnospiraceae > CAG-632. Next base: position 3,564 of record JAIECC010000453.1, on the reverse strand, counting down.
AATGAAAAAGCTGGTTTCTTATGCGGATATATTGACTCCGAATCTGACGGAATGCTGTTTTTTAACGGATACCCCATACCGGGAAAGCGGCTGGTCTGTGAAGGAGCTATATGCCATGGCAGAAAAGCTAAGCCATGTAGGTGCGGAAAAGATAGTCATTTCCGGTGTGATTATGGGAGACTATTTGGGCAATGTGGTATATGAAACGAATGGAACAACAAAAATCATCCGAAGTAAACGGGTGGCACAGGAACGGGCAGGAACCGGAGATATTTTCTCTTCTATCATAGCAGCGGATTGTGTCAATCAGGTGGATTTTACGGAATCAGTAAGAAAGGCAGTTCGGTTTATTAAGGATTGTATGGTGATTACGGATAAAAAGGGGATACCATCTGAGGACGGAGTTTGCTTTGAAGAGATTCTGTATCGATTGAAATGAAAATAAAAGGAGAAACAGATGCTTAATATAGAAGAATGGATGAAGCGTTATACAAAGCGGATTTTAGATGAGTTTCAGGACAGAATTATTTTTATCGGTTTGCAGGGAAGCTATGGAAGAGGAGAAGCAACGGAGGATAGTGATATTGATGTAGTTGCCATTTTCGATTATGTAACGATAGAAGATTTAAGGAAATATGATGCTATTATTTCTGAACTGCCGGAGCGGGACAAAATCTGTGGTTTTGTTTCCGGAAAAGTTGAAATCATGCACTGGGAAAAGTCAGATTTATTTCAGTTCTATTATGATACGCAAGCCTGCTATGGGGATATGGATTTTATTTTACCGATGCTTCAAAAGGATCATGCTAGACAAGCGGTTTTAACAGGAAGCTGCAATATTTATCATGCCTGTTGTCATAATATTATCCATGAAAAAAGTCAGGAAATCCTACAGGCTCTGTATAAGCAGTCTGCATTTGTGTTACAGGCGAAATATTTTTATGATACAGGAGATTATATAAAACATAGGAAGGACTTAATGAAATATGTATCGAATGAAGATAAGCAAATCTTAGAGACATATTTGACTGTTAAAAATGCGGAGCATATGGATAACGCCGACTTTTTAACCTATTCTGACCGATTATTTGTATGGGCAGGAAAGTTAATAGAAAGTTATTCTTTCTGTTGACTGAAATTGAGATGTACGATGATGTCAGGAAATACCCAAAAGGAGCCGGTGATGAGAACTATTATTCTGAAATCTGGATTCCTGTGAAAAAGAAATAAAAAAGTTGTTGCATAGAAATTGTCAATATGTTACAATTCTGTTACACGTTGTTAAGAAAGTGTGCTTATATGTACAAATATACAGCAGCGTAATGCATATTATCAACATTTTGCGTTGATAATAAAGAATAAAACAGGTGGCAGATTGATATGAAGATTTTATTGAAAAAGGGAATTGCAACAGGTATGGTTGTAGCAGCAACCGGCGCCTTACTTGCAATTACCAGCTATACAGATACTCATAGAATTTTAGAGATAGAAGGTACTTCTCCGGCTGCAATGAGCACTTCGCTGATTGCAGTAGGGGAGGATATGGAAGCCCGGGTGGAGGCACAGGAAGTAGCAATTGTTATCAATAAGATTAATACGGTTACATTAGCCAGCTACGATGAACTGCAGGAAGCCAGAGAGTTATATGAAGGTGCTTCTGAAGGTGCCAGGGCATATATTGATGAAACACAATTACTGGAGGCAGAGCAGCTTTACGCTGATTTAGAGAACAAGCGGGAAGGCTTGTTGGCAGAAGCACAGGAGAAGAATGACATATATGGTGTTTTAGAGTATGCTCCCTGCAATATACAGAATTCCGGAAATGAATATCTGGATACTTTGGTGCAGGAGTTCATTCAGAAGGCAACCACACCAGATATGAGCCGCAGCGAGCAGTTAAAGGCCTGCTATGATTATATGGTATGGAATTATGACTATGATTATAACTATAATTACGATTATAGCAGCGGGAAGAAGTCAATCGCATGGGCAACTGCTTTTTTAAGGGATGGTTATGGTGCCTGTAATAACTGGTCTTCTGCATTTATGTATGTTGCAAGAGCTCTGGGATATGAAGTAGACCTGTATTATGGAAGTACGGCGACATCTAGAAATGGTAATGTAGAGCATTATTGGCCTGTGATTCGGATTGACGGTACAGAATATGTATTTGATCCACAGGTAGAAGGCGATATAACCAGACGTACCGGAGTAATCAGTAATAAACGGTTTGGTCTGACCGGTTCCATTGTAAATGAAAAGTATTTCTTTAGCCAGATTGTACAATAACAGAAAATGATATATGATAAGATGGAATGCAAACATTCCATCTTTCTTTATGCGTAGGCATTCTCATTGGGCGAATGTCGTGACAGAGAGCAGCATGCTGCGAGCATGGAACAAAGAGCAAATATCATCAAACTTTAGGAGGAAATCCAATGGCAAATCATGAAAAGGAAATCAGCGTTGCAGAACGCCAAATCTATATATTATCCCTGTTATCCCAGAATCCCATCGGCTATACGGCAGATGAGATTGTAGAAAAACTAAAAAAATGGGATGTGGTATTGACTAAGCGGACCATTAACCGGGATATCGATGAATTATCCATGAGCTATGCCATTGAAGAGGAAGAACGGAATGGAAAAACATATTTTCTTGCCCGTAAATTCAGCATGGAAAATGTTGATTTGACCATACAGGATTTAATGGCTATATCCTTTATGCAGCAGCTGGTGCAGCAGTATGAGCATACTACTATGGGAGTTGCGGCGGGGGAGATGCTTCGGAAGATCGTTGCCAATACCGGTAACCTGAACCGAAAGCATATTGAAGAGTTAAGTAAGTCTATTCGTATTGTGGACGGAAATGAGTGGAAGAATCAGGATGTGAAACCGGAAGTGGAACAGATGATAACCGCTGCCATTGAAAAGCAGAACAAAATTGAAATATGTTATCATAGCTGGAATTCGGATGAGATTACCAAAAGAATTATACATCCCTATAGTCTGACCTTGATTGATTCTTATTTGTGTGTAGAGGGATATTGTGAGCTTCGGCAGGCAATCCGTACCTTTCGTTTGTCCCGGATTCAAGGGATTACTGTATTGAAGGAGCAGTTTTCATTACCGGAGAATTATAATAAAAGCCACTATGAGAATCAGTTTATTTATCTCAGCGGGAAAAATGTGGAGATGCTTCAGATACAGTTTGATAAAGAAACCGGGCGCTATGTAAAGGAATATGAAGCACATCGGGCGGACCGGCTGATTGAAAATGAAAATGGTCTGTTATTTGAAAAGCGTACTGCAATTACCACGGAGGTACTTCGGTGGATACTAAAATTCGGTGCAGGAGCCAAGGTTTTACAGCCGGAAAGCTTTGTGGAACAATTGAAGAAGGAAACAGAGGCGATGTGGAAGCAGTATGGAAAAGAAGATGAAAAAAAATAAAAAGACTTGTGAATTTCACAAGTCTTTTACTGGGATAGCAGGATTCGAACCTACAGATGCTGGAATCAGAATCCAGTGCCTTACCATTTGGCGATATCCCATTACTCAGAAC
>JAIECC010000452.1:4052-4746 GCA_029068665.1 Lachnospiraceae bacterium | reverse complement strand
CACCGGTCATTCTTGCGGCTGACCCCACCGGTAATCTTGATTCTTCCTCTACAAAGGAAATCATGAAAATCCTGCATGAGCTTCATGATACCGGCCGTACCATTATATTAATTACCCATGACGATCAAATCGCGGCAAATGCCAGACGGGTAGTCCGAATCATGGATGGAAAAATCGAATCAGACATAACCAGAGAAGAATAAGGAGGTCCATTATGTCAGAACCTATAACCAAAAAGAAAACCTCAGGGAAAAAGCTTGCCCTGATCATTATTCCTTCTATCCTTGTACTGCTGATTATTGCAATCGTCATCATCGGCAGTATCATTGGAAAAGCTTTAATGAATGTGGGACTGCCCGTGAATGTAGTGAAGCCGGAGGTCAATGACATTTCTGCTTCTGTTGTCACCAGCGGAACCATATCCAGCGCCAATATCACCGCCTACACCACATCGGTATCTGCTACTGTAAAAGATATATACATAAGACCGGGGCAGCCGATTTCAGCGGGGGATACTATATTAACTTTTGATACTACAGACCTGGAAAATCAGTATAACCAAGCCTCTCTAAATGCCCGCTCCACTCAGCTGTCCAGTCAAAGTACCGTGGAAGCGTCTAACAAGACCAGCTCCGACTTAGAGCAGGCAAAGGCAAATGTAACATCCTTGAAGGCAAAAATCACAGCATTGGAA
>JAIECC010000452.1:0-4042 GCA_029068665.1 Lachnospiraceae bacterium | reverse complement strand
TCGATGAAAGTGGTATGGAATTGGCTGCAGCCATTGCAGAGAAAAGAAACCGCCTGTCAGCCGTATTAGAAGAAATTCAGGCGATGATCGATACCAATCCGGAAGGAACCGATTTAACCGCAAATCCGGATTATATTACTAAATGTGCAGAACGGGACACCTTGAATTCCGCTATCAGCAATTTATCTTCGATCTTAAGCAGTATGCCCAATGATAACGATACCATTGCCGCTATCATCAGTGCAAAGTCCGGAGAACTGGCATCTCTGCAAGGTGAACTGGCAGCCCAGGAGGCTCTGGTGGATAGTGCTCAGAATGGTATTTTAACCGCTACTCAGCGGGAACAGTTGAATATCACCAATCAGCTATCCTCCATGCAGGTAGAAGCTGCTGCCACTTTATTAGAAGAAGGAAAAGCAGGTATTGTAGCCGATCAGAACGGCATTATTACCTCAGTGGAGATTACAAAGGGTTCTACTACTGCTCCCGGTTTTCAGCTCTTTACCATAGCAGACAGCAGCAGCCTGAAAGTTACGGTTCCTCTTTCCAAAAAGGATCTTGAAACAGTCGCTTTGGGACAATCTGCTGATATCACGATTCTGGATCGGGAATACAAAGGTGAAGTGACCTATATCAGCCGAATGGCAACTGCCGGTGCAAACGGAGCAACTACCATCGAAGCCGAAGTCACCATTCAGAATCCGGATGATGCCATTGTTCTTGGTCTGGATGCCAAGGTTGTCATTCACACAGCTTCTGTAAAGGATGTGGTAACAGTGCCAAATCTTGCCATCAATGTGGATATGGAAGGCAAGTTTGTCTATGCAGTGGAAAATAATACAATTGTCAAGAAGTATGTTACTACCGGAATCAGCGATGTAAACTATATTGAAATAACAGACGGTATTGATCTGGATACCATGGTAATTACCGATATCAATGCCAACATTACAGAAGGAATTCCTGTCACACCGATTCTGCCGGTGACAGATGCCTACAATGATAGAACAAACCGCAGCGAATAGCAGGAGGAACGGATATGTCACAGATTTTTGAATATATAAAAATGGCATTCTTCAACATCCTTTCCAATAAGGTCCGTTCTCTGTTAACAATGCTGGGTATTATTATCGGTATTTCTTCGGTAATTCTGATCATATCCCTTGGCAACGGAGCAAAGAACATGATAACCGGTCAGCTGGACAGTATCGGAAACGGACAGGTCGCTGTAGCGTCCATGGATCCATCCTATCCGATTACTATAGATGATTTGGAATATATAAAAGAAACCATGGAAGAGGTTCGCACATATCAGGTTTCCCTCTCCTTAAACGGAACCATTACAACCCCCAAAGGGGAATTCACCGGATTTGCTTATGGCTGCAAGGCTGATAACTATTTGTTTGAACAGTATAGTGTTTTAAGTAAGGGAAGCTATTTCAGTGAGGATGATTATGAAACCGGGAAGATGGTCTGCTATATCGCAGAAAATGATGCCATTAAGCTGTTTGGAAACACGGATGTAATCGGAATGCCCATTGATATTATGATGGTGAATGGAAGGAATCTGACCTATACCATCACAGGACTTACCGCTTATGCCTCTAACAGTTCCATGATTACTTATGATTATGAAAATGCTCCCATTTACTTAAACGTACCACTTACCACCTTTGAGTCTGCACTGGGAGCTGATATAAATGCAGATACATATACTGCCTATTTAATCCTGAACGATGATGCCAATACACAGGAAGCCTGTAATCAGATCATTAATATTTTGGAAGCCCGTCACGACTGCCGGGGAGAAAATCAGTATATTTTCCAAAGCTTCAGTGATGTTATGTCTACCATAAATACGGTTATCAACGTAATAACCATATTTATCTCTTTGGTTGCAGCCATATCATTGCTGGTTGGTGGTGTAGGCGTTATGAACATCATGCTGGTTTCCGTTACGGAGCGGACCCGGGAAATCGGAATTCGAAAAGCCCTGGGAGCAAAGACCCGTTCCATCATGCTGCAATTCCTGTCAGAATCCGCCATCATTACCATGCTTGGTGGTCTGCTTGGAATCCTATCCGGATTCCTGGGTGCATTCCTGATCAGTCAGATTATCAGCATTTTGGCACCGGATTATGCCTTTACTCCATCCATCAGCTTTGGCGTGATTCTGTTAGCTACCCTGTTCTCATCTGTGGTAGGTATTTTCTTTGGAATCTACCCGGCCAGAAAGGCAGCAAAGCTCAGTCCGATTGAAGCTTTACGGCGGATGTAGTCCCCCCTGAACAAAACAAAATCTCCCTCAACCGATAATCAGGAACGAGGGAGATTTTTATTTATTGATTGATTTGATGCCGGTTTATATCACCGTTAAAATTCCAAAGGATTTCAACAGTAAAATTAGCAATAGAATTGGGGCAATGAACTTAATCATAATAATATATAACTGCTTTCGGCCTAATTTACAACCGCTTTGCTCTACTTCTTCAATCACCGTCTTGGGCTTTACTACCCAGCCAATCAGAATACAGGTACCGATTGCCACCAATGGCATCAATACATAATTGCTGATATAATCCATAACACCCAGAAGCTGCTCGATGTCGCCATTTGGCAGAGTAATATCAAAACGCAGCTTATTATAGCCAAGGCATACAAAAATTCCACCAATTAGAGCAATTGCAGTTTCCACAACCGTCGCTTTCAGTCTGGACATATGGAACCGATCCATCAGACTGGAAACCACAGCCTCCATCACCGACATGGCACTGGTAATTGCTGCAAACAATACCATGGCAAAAAACAAAACGCCAATTACATTGCCTACTTTTCCCATGGCAGCAAATACCTTTGGCAGGGAAACGAACATCAGACTCGGTCCGTATGCCGCCATCCCTTCTGTCCCCATAAACGTATATACTGCCGGAATAATCATAATACCGGCCAAAAAAGCAACGGCAGTATCAAAGATTTCAATCTGATTAATGGATTTTACCAGATTGGCATCATCTTTTACATAAGAGCCATATGTAATCATAATTCCCATAGCAACACTTAAGCTAAAGAATAATTGTCCCATGGCATCCAGCAGCACCGTAAAGAATCCCTTTATGGTCATTCCCTCCAGATTGGGAACCAGACATATCCGCAAGCCCTCTAATCCGGTCCTTGTTACACCATCTGCATCCGTATGCCGAATTGTGACAGAAAAAATAGCGATTCCAATGACCAATAACAATAAAATTGGCATTATAACCTTAGAAGAAGATTCAATCCCCTTCTCCACACCTCGAAATATAATAAATGCAACCACAAATAAGAAAATAAGCGTCATGACGATTGGCTGAATGTCTGCTGCAATAAATTCTGAGAAATATTCATCTCGAGCAGCATTTACCCCATCCCCGGTCAGGAAGGCAATTAAATACTTCACTACCCAGCCCCCAATCACACAATAATAAGGCATGATAATAACGGGTACCAGACAGGCAAGCACGCCCAAGAATCCCCATCCCTTCTTCACCTGGGTATATGCAGTCAACGGACTCTGCTTCGTCTTTCTTCCTATGGAAATCTCTGTGGTAAGCAGGGTAAACCCAAAAGTAAGTGCCAGAAACAAATAAATAACTAGAAATAAGCCTCCGCCATCCTTTGCCGCCAGATATGGAAACCTCCATATATTTCCCAGCCCTACTGCACTGCCGGCGGCTGCCAGTACAAATCCGATTGAGCCTGTAAATGAATTTCTGTTTTTTCCTTTTTCCATACTTTATTCAGGGCTTGAACCCATCTCCTCCATTCAAAATCTATAGATACCATCATATCATAGATGAATTTGAATTCAAACACCAAATTTTCTTAAATCTTTATTTTATCGTCACACAATGAACAAATTTTTTCGCTATAGTAATAATTGTAAGATTCATATATTGAATCCTCTCCCCCCTCATTTCGAAAGACCGGACCCCTAGTTACCGGTCTTTCTTTATGTTCTCTTATTTATAGCCAATTTATTCTCTTTTCAAATACTACTTTACTA
>JAIECC010000451.1 GCA_029068665.1 Lachnospiraceae bacterium | reverse complement strand
ATAGAATACTGTATAATCATATGCGATAACGTTGAAGGGAGTGGATAAAATGATAAAATTGTTGATTGCTGTAAATAGCAGGGACGAGGGAAGAGTGTTGTCGGATTTTTTCGAGCAGAAAAATGAAATTGAGGTAACCGGAATTGAATATAACGGACAGAAGGCGTATGACAGAATTTTGGAACTAAGGCCGGACGTTGTATTAATGAATATGATTTTACCGGGAATTGACGGTCTGGGCATCATGGAGAGACTGGTGGCGAATCTGGAGGTGCCAAAGCTGCCAAGAGTTGTGGTAATATCTTCTGTAGATAATCCGGTTATTATGGATTGTGCATGTCAGACCGGGGTGGACTATTATATTATGAAGCCCTATCATCTGGATACGATTTATAATCGGATTCTGCAGCTGCAGTCATCGTTTCTGACGGAAACCCGAAATCAAAATTCAACACCACTACGAAGCTATGAAAGCCAAAGAACCATGGAATGGGGTTCCGGTGAAGTGGATGACAACACATTAGAGAATGAAATAACGGAGGTGATGCGGCAAATCGGAGTACCGGCTCACATAAAGGGCTATCAGTATATCCGGACCGGTATTATTATGGCGGTTCATGATATCGCGGTATTGAATTATATAACAAAGCTGTTATATCCATCCATTGCCAAGCAGTATAATACCACTGCCAGCAGTGTAGAACGGGCTATCCGGCATGCAATTGATGTTGCGTGGAGCCGGGGAGATGCAGCAGTCTTGCATGAGATATTCGGGTGTACTATAAGTACCAAGCGGGGCAAACCTACAAACTCCGAATTTATTGCACAGATTGCAGACAAGTATCGTTTGAATTATAACATGCGCTTACAGGCATAAACGTAAACATGATTTTATATGCCCGATATAGCTTTATATTTTTGAAAATAACTTTAATGTCTGTAGAGGCTCTAAAAAAAAAAAGGAAGTGTGAAAAAATGATAAAACGTGCAGAATTGTCAGAATGTGAATTGATTACAATGAAGTGTATCTGGGATGCAAAGGAACCGGTAACCTGTCAGGAGGTTATGGCAACCCTGCGTTCCAAATACGAATTGGATTATAAGGATACCACGGTATATACCTTTTTAAAGAATTTAAAGATGAAAGGATTCGTGGATTCTTATCGTAAGGGAGTGACTCATTATATACCGATCCGGGATGAAATCGAATACCGGGACGAGCAGTTAAGAAAAACCGAGAACTTCTGGTTCCAGGGCTCATCCCCGCAACTGGTAGCAGCATTGTTTCAGATGAAGAAGATGAGTAAGGAAGAGAAAGAAAGTTTGAAGAGGATGATTAATGAATTGGATTAGTTACATTATGTATGCACTGATGCTGACTACCCTGACAGGAAGTGTGTGGACGGTACTCTGGTGTGTGGCATGTGTATTGCTAAAGCGCAGTGGGAATACAAAGTGGATTTACAGATTGTTGAAGTTTGCAATGACCGGATATCTGATTCCGGTGGTATTTCTGCTATTGTTGGTATATTATCGTTTGTCAGATAGTATTACCGGCTTTCTGTTTCAGATGACACCCGGTGCAGAGGCGGTGCTGCTGATGGTATTTGGAGTCTGGGCGGCAGGTCTGACGGTCTGTGGTTTCATTTACATTCCAAGACTGGTGTTATTTCGAGGCATTTGCAGAAAGCATATACCGGTTTCACGGGATATCAATGCAATGGTAAAGGAACTGTGCAGGGAAATGGGTGTGAAAGTTCCCGTCAGAATCTGTCAGGGATACACCGTTATGATACCCTTTATATGCGGCATTCAGCGTCCTTGCATTTTCCTTCCATTAGGCTCCTATTCCCAAATGGAATTGAAAATGATTCTCACCCATGAGCTGATTCATTATCAGCAGCAGGATGTATTCTGGAAGCCGGTGTTTGTGGCGGTCTGCTGTATGCACTGGTTTAATCCTCTGGTCTGGTTTGCAGCAAGGCAGTTTCAGAAATGGTCAGAGGCAAGCTGTGACTGGGATTGTTGTGAAAACCGGTATTCATCAAAGGAATATTTCCAGATGATATATGACATGGCAGATACTCCGTTCGGATCGGTGAGGACCTTTGCTCCCACCTGGCTGGCTGGAGAGAATGAATTAACCTGGAGGGTAAAGATCATGAAGAAGAATCAGGGAAAAAAGCAAAAGAAATGGGTGGCAGCAGTGATTGCCACCGGTGCAGTTCTGATGAGTACCGTGTGTACCTTTGGAGCAGAGGCGGGCTTACGGCAGATGTATACCTCGTATTATATGGAAACAGCTTCGTCAGTAGAGGAAATATACATACCGGTGGAGGAGCTGCCATCCTATACGGCAGAGGAGCAGATTGGCTCGCTTGCTGACTTTGAAGGCATGGAGGTGGTTCAGGAGGACGGTGAACTGCTGGCAAGAGCCGGTATCATTAACTGGACGGTGACAGATAAGATGGTAAAGCAGACCGCACAGTTTGACAAGAGCATAGAGGATACCATAACGGTTTCTGTATTCATTGACCCATCGGATAAAAATGTCCGGGTAGGGATTTTGGAACCGGACGGACGATTGCGGTATATTACCGGTTCCGGATGGGTTGTACATACTTTTACAGTTGAGAAGGACGGAAAACACCGGGTCTATATTTATAATAACAGCGGTGTGACTGTTACCGCAACTGGAAGTTATAATTAGTATCAGCTAGTAAGAAAAAGGCTGTCACGATTGTGGCAGCCTTTTTATACTTTTATATAAATCAATCCCTTTTCAGTTTGCCAAGAAATTCCCGGATTCGTTCATTCTGGGAATGGAACACCTCATCCGGAGCACCTGCCACCACCACGTAGCCTTTGTCCATAAACAGTATCCGGTCGGAAACCTTTCTGGCAAACTCCATTTCATGAGTTACGATAATCATGGTCATATGGGATTCTGCCAACTGCTTGATGACCTTCAGTACTTCGCCTGTCAGTTCCGGGTCAAGAGCAGAGGTAGGTTCGTCAAAGAACAAGACATCGGGCTTCAATGCCAGGGCTCTGGCAATGGCAACCCGCTGCTGCTGACCGCCGGATAGCTGATGGGGATAGGCCTCTGCTTTATCGGATAGCCCCATTTGCTCCAGCAGCTTTCTGGCATCCTGGATCGCATCTTCCTTTGACCGTTTCTGAACATGGATGGGAGCATCAATCAGGTTTTTCAGTACCGAATAATGAGGAAACAGATGAAAGCTTTGAAATACCAGACCAAAGCTGCGTTTAATGCTGTCCAGTTCGGAAGGCTTGGCATAATGGGAATGACCATCTTCCATAACAGCGGCGGACCTGCCCAGATAGGACAGAGTACCTTCATCCATAGTTTCCAACAAAGTGGCACAACGCAGAAGCGTAGATTTACCGGAGCCGGAAGGACCGATAATAGAAACTACTTCCCCCTGATGAACAGTTAAGGAGATATCCTTTAATACCTCCAGGTCTCCGAAGGATTTTTTTACATGATTCATTTCTAAATACGGGGTTCCACAATTATCCATAGCGCTGCCTCCTAATAGTAACTCATTTTCTTCTCAATCCGGTTCATAATAAAGGAAACCAGCAGATTAAAAACGTAATAGAACAATGCGGCAATGAAAAATGGCATCATAGAAGTCTCTGCAGCGGCAATCTGCTTTGCTGCGTTGAACATTTCAACACAGGACAGGGTATAGGCTAAAGAAGTATCCTTTACCAATGTAATGATTTCATTTGTAATTGCCGGTAGAATGATTTTGAATACCTGAGGCAGAATGATCTTCATAAAAGTCTGGGACTTGGAATATCCAAGCAGCTTTGCCGCTTCATATTGTCCCTTGGGTATTGCCTCAATACCGGAACGGTAGATTTCTGCAAAGTAAGCGGCATAATTAATGCTAAATCCTAAAATAATGGCAGGAAACCGCCATCCGTTGCTAAGAGGAATCTTACATAAATACCATGGAAAGAAGTAAACAACCATCAATTGTAACATTAACGGAGTACCACGCATGATGGAAATATAGAGCTGTGTAATCCAGCGAATCACTTTGTTCTTTGACATTCTTCCAAAGGCCACGATAAATCCAAGCGGCATGGAAAAAATCAAGGTCAGAACAAAGATGCTTATCGTCACCAGCAGTCCATTCGTTAGTTGAGTCAGCATTACTTGAAATGACATGTTGTTTCCCCTTTCCATTGTACCCGGAAGCTTAGTCCAGGCAGACCATATCGGTCAATTCATACTTTTCAGCCAAAGCATCAAAGGTGCCGTCTTCCTTTAACTTCTGTAAATCGGCATTAATGGTATCCCGCAATTCTGTGTTGCCAAGCTTGAAGCCTACAGCATATTGTTCTGCATTCAAATGATCCTCTAAAATGACGAATTCACCATTGCCCCGGCTGTTCAGCTGATATTGAGCTACACCGATATCCATGGCAATTGCGTCTACAGAACCAGCCTGTAATTCAGCAAAAGCAGTATTATAATCCGCAAAGGTCTGTAAGGTCTTAAAGGTATCTGCTAAGGCTTTCTGCTGTTCCACATCCTCTAATACGGACAATGCTGCAGAGGCAGCCTGTACACCTACGACTTTGTCTTTTAAGTCCGTCAGAGCCTGAATACCGGAATTCTTATTTACAACGATGACCTGACTGTTATCCACATATGGTACGGACCAGGTATAATCATCTTCCCGTCCATCTATGGTAAATCCATTCCAGATACAGTCAATGGAGCCGGAGTTCAATTCGTTATCCTTGTTATCCCATACGATTGGCTGCTTTACTAAAGTCCAGCCTTCCAGTTCACAAACCGCCTCTGCAAGCTCTAAGTCGAAACCGGTATATTCGCCATTTTCATCCATATAGCCGTATGGCGGATACTCTGCATCAAAACCAACTACAAAGGTGTTGTCATCATTGCTGCCGGTGCTGTTGTTTCCGCAGCCGGTAAGCATGAGAGTACCAAGAGTCAAAGCTGCGATCAGACCAAATATTTTCTTTTTCATGTTTCGTTCCTTTCTGAGAAATCACTGCTTCTCATAAAATGTATGTAATTATGCGGCAAATGTAGATATTACATGTGCTCACACGGCTTTTATATTATCATAAGAAAGGATACGGTGTCAACGAGGAGTGGGAAGAGTTCCGGGAGATATAATATGTCTAATTAAAAAAGCAGATTCTGACGATATACTAATAATAGTATAAGAAGCTATGGAGAGCGCAGATGATCAAAGGATGGATGATTTGATTTCTGCGCTTTTTATATAAAAAATATAGTCACTTGGACCTTTCAGGGAAGTGACGTGATTCTGACTGACTGAAGAATCACAGAAAGGAGAAATTATGACACTAGGAGGAGTTGCACCGGGATTGGCAAATGTCAATGCTGCATATCAGGGCAGAAAGTTTGAACCGGTGGAAAAGGAGCCTGCTTTTGATGAGTATTCATTGGCGGGAAGGGAAGCTGAGAAGAAGGAGGAAGCGGTAATCGGGCTTGGAATGCTGACATTTGGCAATAACGGGATGCGTTATGATATACAGGCACAGTACGCACCGGATTCCACCGGAGAAGACCCGATTGTAAGAGTAATGTCAAAGAATGGGGACCAGGTTACAGCCTATGATATCCATATCAATGACGTAAATCCGCGGAATGCAACACAATTAGAGCTGTTTGCTTTGCTTTCTTATGCAGATGCGCTGGGAAATACAAGGGATGGTAATCTGAGTACATACCAAAGGGTGATGACATATGCTGAGAATGCAAAACAGAATGGACATTGGGAGGGAACGGCATCCTATGATGAGTTTCTGAATCAAAAGCAGGACTGGCAGCAGATTATAATTGATATGTGGGACGATTATGCTGATGCAGGGCTGTATAGCCAGAAGTTGAATTGCATGGAACTGAACAGTACAATGGAGCGGTTCAGCATCCGATTCGTTGACTTTGATTCCATAACCTTTGTTGACAGAACCGGGGACACATACCTTTCCCATCAAGGACCGGAGATGCCGGAGGATGTGAGAATCGCGTGGTATGAAGCAGCAGAAGAGACCGGAATCGAGGATTTTGGAAGGGATAGCAGCGGATTGTTTCTGCATCTTTCTGAACGAATCCTTCAAAGAATGATGAAATGGCAGCAGGAAGATGAAAGTGGAGACACCATTAGTAGTTCTATTGATTCGGCGCTTAAGGCGGCAAGAGAAGCCCTGCGGGCCCTAGAGTATCCATTAACCCCTGGCTTAATGCATTCTTCGGAGGTACAGGAGGAAATAGAAAAAGAAAAGGAATTTTATGAAGCCTTTATCCGTAAATTAGAGGCTATGCAGCGGCCTTCGGAAGCAGACCGGAACAGTGAGGCGGAAGCTCCCGCCGATTATAGACAGATACTTCAGGATTATATCAAAAAACTGTATGATAAGGGTAAGAATGGTGATACAGAGGTGGTCTATCAGATTGGCGGACAAGCCTATACGGAGCAGGAATGGGAGAAATTACTGGAACAATTTGATTCTGCGGAAGAAGAAATTCAGAAACAGATAGAAGAGGAAAAGCTGCGGATAATTGCTGTTGATAAAGCTGGAATACGTTGTGGCAGACCGGATGAGGAGGACTATGAATGGGAAATTCAATTTACAGACGAATCACAGTATGAGCAGACGTTAGAACTGTTACAAACGGATTTTCAACTGAGTGATTTGCTCACCCTTTCCTTTAGTTTTAAACTGTCAAGGAAAAATGCTTGACAATCCGGAGAAGAACATATATAATGACAACCTGTAAAGCAAAAACACTTTACAAGAGGTGTTGGCATGGAGATGGAGAAATTCGTCCGTCAGTCGATTTTATATGATTTTTACGGAGAATTATTAACTGAACATCAGAAGCGGATTTATACAGATATCATCTTTAATGATATGTCTTATACAGAGGTTGCTGCTTTGGAAGGAATCAGCCGTCAGGGTGTCTATGATTTAGTAAAGCGCTGCGAGAAGATTCTGGAGGAATATGAAAATAAACTGAAGCTGGTAGAGAAGTTTCAGAACAGTAAGACAATGGTAGCGAAGATACAGGCAATTGCAAAAGAGATGAAGGAAGCCAATGGGGATGCTGCCTTGGTGGATCAGATAGAAGAAATCGAGCAGTTATCCAATGCAATACTGGAAGAGTATTAGCAGGCAGTCACTTGATATATAAGTGGTTACAGGAAATAGGAGAGATGGAATGGCATTTGATAGTTTATCCGAGAAATTGCAGAATGTATTTAAAAAGCTGCGGAGCAAGGGCGCTTTAACGGAAAAGGATGTTCAGGAGGCTATGAAGGAAGTCAAGCGGGCATTGCTGGAAGCGGATGTTAACTTCAAGGTGGTAAAGCAGTTTATAAATACCGTCAGTGAGCGGGCAGTAGGACAGGATGTATTGACCGGTCTGAATCCCGGACAGATGGTAATCAAGGTGGTAAAGGAAGAAATGGTGAATCTCATGGGTTCTGAAACCACAGAGATTAAAATGCTTCCTTCCAATGAAATTACGGTTATCATGATGTGTGGTCTTCAAGGTGCCGGTAAAACCACTACAGCAGCTAAGCTGGCAGGTCAGTTTAAGAACAAGGGCAAAAAACCATTGCTGGTGGCACTGGATGTCTATCGGCCGGCGGCAATTAAGCAGTTGGAGATCAATGGTGAAAAGGTTGGGGTTCCCGTATTTACCATGGGAGACAATCATAAGCCGGTGAATATTGCCAAGGCTGCTATTGAGCATGCAGCAAAGAACCATCTGAATCTGGTATTTTTAGATACCGCCGGACGACTTCATGTAGATGAAGCTATGATGGAGGAATTAGAAGAAATCAAGACACAGGTAAAGGTCAGCTATACACTTCTTACCGTAGATGCCATGACCGGTCAGGATGCGGTAAATGTAGCAACCAATTTTAATGAGAAAATCGGTATTGACGGTGTTGTTCTTACAAAGCTGGACGGCGATGCCAGAGGCGGTGCGGCTCTTTCCATTCGGGCTGTTACCGGTAAGCCGATTCTATACATTGGTATGGGTGAGAAGCTGTCGGATCTGGAGCAGTTTTATCCGGACCGTATGGCAAGCCGGATTCTTGGTATGGGAGATGTGGAGTCTTTGATTGAGAAGGCGCAGGCGTCTCTGGATGAGGATAAAGTCCGGGAAATGTCCAAGAAAATGAAAAAGAATGGGTTTGATTACAATGATTTTCTGGACAGCTTAGAGCAAATGGATAAATTAGGCGGTATGCAGGAAATGCTTTCCATGCTTCCGGGTATGGGGAGTCAGATGAAAAACGTGCAGATTGATGAGAATGCCGCTGCACATCCCAAAGCCATTATCCTATCCATGACACCGGAGGAACGGACGAATCCGGATATTATGAACCTTAGCCGGAAGCGGAGAATTGCGGCAGGAGCCGGTGTGGATATCTCAGAGGTAAACCGGTTTGTCAAGCAGTTTGAGCAATCCAAGAAAATGATGAAACAGTTTTCCGGAATGATGGGCGGCAAAAAACGCCGAGGATTGAAATTTCCATTTTAAGCCTATAATCATTTACATTATAGAAAAAATTTTTAAGGAGGTGGAACAAATGGCAGTAAAGATTCGTTTGAAAAGAATGGGACACAAGAAGGCTCCTTTCTATAGAGTAGTAGTTGCTGATGCCAGATCACCAAGAGATGGCAGATTCATTGAAGAAATCGGTACTTACGATCCGAATCAGGAACCAAGTGTTATTAAGTTTGACGAAGAAGCTACCAAGAAGTGGTTGTCAACCGGCGCACAGCCGACAGAAACCGTAGCAAAGCTTCTGAAGCATGCTGGTATTGAGAAATAGGGAGGCATGTCCAATATGGTTGAATTAGTAGAGCTAATTGCAAAATCCCTAGTTGATCACCCGGAAGAGGTTGTTGTAACACAAACGGAAACCGAAAATGTGATTACCATAGACCTGAAGGTTGCGGCAGATGACATGGGTAAGGTGATTGGTAAGCAGGGTTCCATTGCGAAATCCATCCGTACCGTGGTAAAAGCAGCAGCGTCAAAAGGTGACAAAAAGGTTGAAGTGAAAATCGGATAACGATGACAAAGGGCCACTGAATGGAGGAAACTCCTTTGGTGGTCTTTCACGTTACAGGAAAGAGGAACAGAAATGGAAGATTTATTAAAGGTTGGAGTGATTACCAGTACACATGGAATCCGGGGAGAGGTGAAGGTATATCCTACTACAGATGATTTACAGCGATTTACCTACTTAAAGGATTGTATTCTGGATACGGGAAAAGAGAAGCTGCCCATGGAAGTAGAAGGATGTAAGTTCTTTAAAAATCAGGCGATATTAAAGTTCAAGGGCTATGATAATATTAATGATATTGAGAAATACCGGCAGGCCACCCTTTGGGTCACACGAGAGAATGCAGTGCCTTTGGAGGAAGGCGAGTTCTATATTGCAGATATTATAAATGCCAAGGTATATGAAGAAAATGAAAACTATCTGGGGATTTTAACGGATGTAATGGAAACCGGTGCCAATGATGTCTATGTGGTACAAATGGAAAATGGAAAAGAACTGCTGATTCCGGCAATTCCACAATGCATTATTGATGTGAACGTGGAAGAATCAAAGCTGATTGTCCGGTTAATGAAAGGAATGTAATATGAAGTTCTATATAATGACATTATTTCCGGACATGATTATGCAGGGCTTAAGTACCAGCATAACAGGACGGGCAATGCAAAAAAATTTAATTCAGATTGAAGCGGTCAACATCCGGGATTTTACCACGGAAAAGCATGGTCAGGTAGACGATTATCCATATGGCGGCGGTGCCGGTATGGTCATGCAGGCAGAACCGATTTACCGGACCTGGGAGGCCATTACCAGTCGGATTGAGAAGAAGCCCAGGGTGGTTTATATGACCCCTCAGGGATCGGTATTCCATCAGGGCATGGCAGAAGAGTTTGCAAAGGAAGAAGATTTGATTATCCTGTGCGGACACTATGAAGGCGTGGATGAGCGGGTGCTGGAGATGATTGTGACCGATCAGGTATCCATTGGAGATTATGTACTGACCGGAGGGGAATTGCCGGCCATGGTAATGGTTGATTGTATTTCCCGTCTGGTTCCGGGTGTGCTGAATAATAATGTATCTGCGGAATTTGAGTCTTTTCATGAGAACTTACTGGAATATCCCCAGTATACCAGACCGGAAGAATTCATGGGAAGACGTGTACCGGATATTTTATTATCCGGTCATCATGCCAATATTGAACAGTGGCGAAAGGAGCAGTCCATCAAGCGAACCAGGGAGAGGAGACCGGATCTGCTGGAATAAGACTGCTGTGGAAGCTATTCTCATATACTGCCTGGAAATGATTCTATCAGAATTGTTGCTTGGGAAAATGTGAAGGTTAATGTTGAATATTACGGGAAGAAATGATAGTATTCAATATATTTCGGGAACAAAATCAGGTAAACCGGCAGGAAACAGTTATGAGAAAAATACAAAACAGCATTTTAATGATTCTTTCCTTTTTGCTGGGAGGAATCTTTTATTTTCAATTTGATTTGGAAGATATATTGTGGAATAGGCACGAACAGGCAATAATCAGTGCAGAGCAGGTGACATGGAATCGGGAAACGGATTACACCGGACAGAAGGCCGGAGATGGTATTTTGTTTCTGACAACAGGAGAAGAATGGGAAGCTGTTCTTTGTGAGTTTGATTATGTAACTGTAGTTCCTGTGGGAATTGAAAGAACGAATGTAAATGATAGGAGCAGAGGAAAAGATGGTTTGCCTTATTATATTATTGAACTGGAGGATGGAACCCGCCTGCTGGCGCAGATGAACCGGGGGCTTGCTGCAAGGATTCAGCGAGGACAGCGGATGGAACTGCCCCTGGGAAGAAAAATAGAAATTCCACAAAATACCAGAACTTTGCTGACACCAGTTTGTGAAGCCCGGAATGTGACTGGGGACTATGTATTATATACGATTGATGATACCTGGAAGTCAGAGCATGTGAGACCGGTTTTTTATGGAAAATTAATTGCTTCTACGCTTGTTGCCATTATTTGGGCAATTGTATTACAGTTGATTGCAGAACGAATACCGGATAAGAAAGCGCTGAGACGGCAGAATCAAACAGATGAACAGGAAAATGAGTAGTATATGAAGTTTTCTATTGCATTCTCGTTACATTTATGATACATTATTGGAGTTGTGAGAAATGGATGGTCCTCTGCGAACAAGGCTTTGCAAGAACATCTAAATTTAAAGGAGGTCACACAAATGAACGATATTATTAAGAACATTGAGGCTGCTCAGTGCAAGGCAGAAGTACCGGAATTTCGTGTAGGTGACACCGTGCGTGTTCATGCGAAGGTAAAAGAAGGAAATCGTGAAAGAATTCAGATTTTTGAAGGTACAGTATTAAAGAGACAGGGTGGCAGTAATCGGGAAACCTTTACGGTAAGAAAGACATCCAATGGTACCGGTGTTGAAAGAACCTGGCCGTTACATTCACCAAATGTAGCAAAGGTTGAGGTTGTAAGACATGGTAAAGTACGGAGAGCAAAGCTGAATTACTTGCGTGACAGAGTTGGCAAGCGTGCTAAGGTTAAGGAATTAGTAAAATAAGATTCTAACGAAAGAAGCAGGGTGCTTAGGTTCCCTGCTTTTTGCATTATCAGGTGATTTTTGCTGCCGTCATATGGAAAAAACAGGTGAAATTATATTTACCGTGTATTTCTTTTCTGATTTATACTATACTTAGATAAGTATATGGAATCACATGCATGAGAATCACTTTGTGATTAGTTACGAGGTATGAAATAATTAAGGATTTAACATGAAAAGAAGAAGTGGCAGAAGGGCATATCTCCGTGCCAACCGAAACCGGCTGCGGAGCTCCCGTCGAAAAAAAGAAATTAATAAGCGCGAACTGCTTCGTACTCTTGGCAGTTATGCGGTTTCCATTTTAATTGTAATGATCATTGGCTATAGTATTGTGGCCTTTGGCGGGCAAACCCTGCGGATTGTGGGACAGTCCATGGAGCCTACCCTGCAGAATGGAGATATGGTGCTTGTCAACAAGTTTGTTTATATCTTCCGGAAACCACAGCGGTTTGAGTTGATTGCATTTAAACAGAGAAAAGGAGACAACAGTTATTATAACGTAAAGCGTGTTATAGGACTTCCCGGTGAGACTGTGACCATTCAGGACGGTTATATCTTCATTGACGGAGTTGTGCTGGCCGGAGTTCCTTTCGATGAAAAGATATCAACGGAAGGTCTGGCATTGGAAGGGGTGACACTGGGAGATGGAGAATACTTTGTGCTGGGAGATAATGTAAATAACAGTGAGGACTCCCGTTTTGCCAATATGGGTAATATATTAGAAAATGAAATTCTTGGCAGAGTTGCCTATCGCTGGCTGCCGAAGAAAACGAGAGGTAAGCTATGAACATACAATGGTATCCGGGTCATATGACGAAAGCAGTCCGTATGATGCAGGAAGATATAAAGTTGATTGATATCGTAATTGAGTTGGTAGATGCAAGAGTTCCTTATAGCAGCAAGAATCCGGATATCGATGAACTGGCAAAAAACAAATTTCGCCTGATCGTACTGAACAAGGTGGATCTGGCAGATGAAACAGTAACCAGCTTATGGGAACAATACTATAAAGAAAAGGGCTATTCCGTGGTTAAGATCAATGCCCGTTCCGGTGCAGGCATGAAGTCTATCACCGGTGTGATTCAGGAAACCTGTAAGGAAAAGCTGGAACGCGACCGGAAACGGGGAATTATCAATCGTCCCATTCGTGCCATGATTGTAGGCATTCCGAATGTGGGGAAATCTACCTTTATTAACTCCTTTGCGGGAAAAGCCTGTACGAAAACCGGTAATAAACCGGGAGTTACCAAGGGAAAACAGTGGATTCGTATTAATAAAAATGTAGAATTGCTGGATACCCCGGGTATCCTATGGCCTAAATTCGAGGATCAGCAGGTTGGAATCCGCCTGGCTGAGATTGGCTCCATTAAGGATGATATATTAAATGTACGGGAGTTGGCTCTTGCTCTGATTCTATATTTGACTGAGACATATCCGGGGATTCTTTCAGAACGATACAGTGTGGATGAAGCACAGGAGACATTTCAAATACTGGAGCAGATCGCTGTGAACCGCCAATGCAAGGTAAAAGGCGACCAGTTGGATTATGATAAGGCGGCGGCGATTTTATTAGAGAACTATAGGAATGGAAAGCTTGGACGAATTACCTTGGAACGTCCATAAAGAAGGTGTGATTGTGGGAATTTTTAAAGCAGGTCAGGTGGAATATGATGATGAGATTAATGTCATTCATGAACTGATTAAGACGTTTTTATATATTTTAACCATTGCGTTACTGATTTTTTTGATCTGGAACTATGTGGGCTGTCGTTCCGAAGTAATCGGTCATTCTATGGAGGAGACACTTTATGATGGTGAAAGTGTCTGGCTGGATAAAATCACCTATCGTTTTCAGGAACCGGCCCGGTATGATATTGTTGTATTTCCCTATCAGGGCAGTGAAACGAATTTTATTAAACGGATTATCGGACTTCCGGGAGAGACCATTTATATTGACCCGGAAGGCAGAATCTACATAGGAACCGAGGAAACCCTGTACATCGAGGCAGATGGAAGTATCCATAATGAAGCAGAGCAGCTGGAAGAGGATTATGGCAGGGAAGTCATACAGGAGGGCAAGCGTGGAATTGCAGAAGAGCCCCTTACATTAGGAGCTGATGAATACTTTGTGATGGGGGATAACCGAAACAACAGTCAGGACAGCCGGTATGAAACGGTAGGACCGATTTCCAAAGATATCTTAGAAGGAAGAGTTGCATTTCGTTTGTGGCCGTTGAATGTATTCGGTAACGTTGATAAAAAGGAAAAATGAAGATGGTACATGGGAGAGGGTAATATGGGTAGTATACAAGAGATAAAAACAGTTTTACAGCATGCATCTTATGAAGAACTTCCGGAATATATTGCGGAATATGGCAAGGATGAACGTGCGGGGGTTTTAAAAGAGGTTGCCAGGGCTCAAAAGCGTTTGGATCAGTGGCAGGCGGAACTGCAGCGGATCGAGGGCATGAAGCAGTATGAATATGAATACTGGAAGGAATATGAGTATATCTGTGGTATTGATGAAGTGGGGCGGGGACCCTTGGCCGGACCGGTTATGGCCGCAGCAGTCATTTTTCCCAAAGACGTGAACCTGCTGTATTTAAATGATTCCAAACAGCTCAGCGAGAAGAAACGGGAAGAATTGTATGAAGAAATTAAACTGAATGCCATTGCTTATGCAGTGGGGATTGCAGATGTGGCAACGATAGATAAGGTGAATATCCTGCAGGCGGATTATATCGCAATGCGTCAGGCAATCAGTCGTTTATCGGTAGAGCCACAGCTGTTATTAAATGATGCCGTAACAATTCCCTTAGTAAATCAGCCTCAGGTGCCGATAATAAAAGGAGATACAAAAAGTATTTCCATTGCAGCTGCCAGCATTCTGGCAAAGGTGGAACGGGACCGCCTGATGTGTGTATACGATGAAATGTATCCGGAATATGGCTTTGCCCGGAATAAGGGCTACGGCTCCGCAGAGCATATTGAAGCCATACGAAAATACGGTCCCTGTGATATACATCGCCGAACCTTTATTAAAAAGTTTATTTGATCAGATATGTCATAAAAGGAGATTCTATGAATATTTTCGGACAGGGATTAAGCACATGGGGAAATTGGGATAGTCAGAATGGTGCCCAGGGAGCAGAGGCTCTGAAGGGACATCAGGCCGGCGGGGTTAACTCTGCCGCTGTGGCGGGGACCAGTGCTTCTGCCGGTTCGTTACAGGCCGGTCAGATCTTTCCGGGAGAAATTCTTAATATAACAGCAAAAGATGTTACGATTCTATTAGATAATCAGCAAATGCTCAATGCCAAATTAGGCGAATCCGTAGAATTAAATATTGGTCAGCGTATGTTTTTCGAAGTAAAGGAAAATCAGGGAGAACAGATATTGATCCGGCCAATGCAGGATATGAATATGAATGGACAGAGTATGGCAGCAGAAAAGGCGCTGTCTGCCAATGGGTTTGCCTTTACGGAACGCAATATGCAGATTGCCAATCGTATGATGGAAGCCGGTATGCCTCTGGATAAAGAAAGTATGAGGAAAATCATGCAGCAGTCCGTGAAAGTACCGGAAGCAGATATCAAGCAGATTGTAGATATGAATCGACTGGGGATTCCGGTAAATGAACTGAATGTAAAGCAATTTTCCCAATATGCCAGCCATGAGCATCAACTGACCCAGGCAATGAATCAGGTGTTGGACAGTCTGGAAACAGTTGTCAGTCAGGCAGGCAGTCATGGAACCACGGAACAGCTTCAGAGTCTGAATCAACAGATTCTGGATATCTTCGGCTGGGGCGGAGAAGGTGGAACAGCAGCCGGTGTGGGCTCGGAAGAAGCAGCTGCTGTGGCCAACGGAGTAACAGAAAAGGCGGTAGAAGGAGAAAGCCGGACAGAAGGATTGACTTCAGCCGGTATGCTTCCGGAGGAAGAAATCCAGAAGGCCGGAGAAACAGAGCGGTCGACCACCCTTTCAGCCACTGGGGCAAAGCCCGGGGGTGTGGAGACTTCCATGCTGGATTCTTTACGGATACAATTGACCGATATGGGAATACCGGAGGAAACGGTTCAGAGATTAACGGATGGTTCACAGGATCATGGAGAATTATTATCTAATATCAGCAGCTATCTGAAGCAGGATGGGCATGTGTCAGAGCAGGGAATCCGAAGCTTTTTCCAAAGCGATAATTACCGGAAGCTGCTAAAAAAAGGAATTCAGGAGCAATGGCTGATGAAGCCGGAGACTATGAAGGAGCCAAAGGAAATTGACCGTCTGTATGAAAAGATATATGAGCAGGCCGGCAAGCTGGAGGAAAGTCTGGATCATTCCGGACATTCCAACCGGCAGTTTTCAGAGCAGGCCCAGAATATGCGGGAAAATATACAGTTCATGCAGCAGTTGAATCAACAGTTTATTTTTGCCCAGCTGCCAATGAAAATGAATGGTCAGGAGGCAAATTCTGAATTATTTGTCTATGCGAACAAGAAAAAGCTGCAGCAAAGTGCAGAAGGAGTTCGGCTTTTACTGCATCTGGATATGCCTCATCTGGGGTCTACAGATGTTCTGGTAACTTTGCGGGACAAAAAGCTCCATGCACGGTTTACGATGGAAGATCAGACTTCTGTGTCTGTAATCGCTGATAATATGACGGAATTATCAAAGCGTTTAGAGGAAAAGGGCTTTCATTTTACCAATGAGGTCATGAAGACGGAACCCAAACCGGAAGCCTTATCGAAAGACGCTCCGGAAGACCGGGTCGTGGAAGAGATGCTGAATCAGGATCTGGTAACCGGAGTAAAACGATATACCTTTGACATGCGCACATAAAATAACAGGAGGTCCGGAGATGGCAAAAAAGTTTTCCGGTTATGAACAACCCTATCAATACAATGGCCAACCAGTTGATTCAGGCAGGGCGGCAGCCAAAGGACGGCAGGAAGCAGAACAGCCCAAAAAGGCGGTTGCCCTTATGTATGATCCCAATGATCAGGCACCTCAGATAGTTGCCTCTGGTAAGGGGGCTTTGGCTGAGCGAATCATCGAGCGTGCAAAAGAACATGATGTTCCCACCTACGTGGATAAGGGACTGGCAGATACCTTATTAAAGCTGGATATTGGAGATTATATTCCGCCGGAGCTTTATGGAGTGGTAGCAGAAATCCTTATTTATGTAGACCGTATGGATAAGCTCCGCAGTAAGCTGGAACAGTAACAAAGACGTTTTTTCTTGATACGAATGAAAAAGAATATAAGGCTATAAGAGAATGAATAAACGACAGGTAGGAAGCGAATATGAAACCCGGGCGGCTCAGTATATGCAGGGGCAGGGGATGGAAATACTGGAACGGAATTACCGCTGCCGTCAGGGTGAGGTAGATATCATTGCAAGAGAAGAGGGGTATCTGTTGTTTGTTGAGGTAAAGTATCGGAAGGACTTACAAAAAGGGTATCCGGCAGAGGCAGTGACACTGGCAAAGCAGAAACGGATCCGTCAGGCTGCCCGGTATTATCTGTATGAACATCATATGCCGGAGGAAATACCGGTGCGGTTTGATGTGGCAGCCATATTGGGAGAAGAGCTGCAATATATCCGGAACGCATTTTAGTATTCTAAATTAATGTTTATTTTACTGTTACCTGCTGCCGCCTTGGATGAGTGGCTATATAGTTCCCATCAGACCTGCTTGCGCGTCTGCGAACGCGTAGCGGTACATAAGGTGCGAAAGAACCGCACCTAAGTACCGACGGGTTCTAAGAGTCTGCTGGGAACTATATAGCCACTTATCCAAGGCTGTCAAGACTAGTGCAGTTTCATAATGCAACATGGTTTTGATATAGAAAATCCAGTATTCAAATTTCAATACCGAAACGGTCAGCACCTGAAAGCAATGTTGAATTATGGAACTGCACCAGTCATGGCAGCGTCTTCCGGAGGCGTAACCATTTTCAAGAAGACCTTAGAAGCACGTCGGTACTTAGGGGTGGTATTTTCACCCCCTTATGTACCGCTACGTGCTGGCAGGAGTGCAAACGTGTCTTATTGAAAATGGTTATGCCCCGGAAAACGCGGTAGCAGGCAGCGCAAATATCCCATATTTTAATGCAAAATAAAAGCAGGAGAAGTGCAATGTTATCCATCAAATATGCAAATCAAAATCATTCCACCAGAATTCACGAAAGCGAGGGAGTCGTGTATCTGACCTTTCGGAATCTGGAACAGGCAGGAGTGCTGCACGGCTTCAGCACCCGGCTGGGCGGAGTAAGCCAAGGTGATTTATCCACCATGAATCTTAGCTTTCACCGGGGGGATGACCCGGAGGCAGTGATGGAAAATCATCAGCGGTTTGCCCAAGCGGTTGGATATGATGAAAGGAAGCTGGTTTTTTCTGACCAGGTGCATACAACAAAGATATATAAAGTTACAGAAGCAGACTGTGGAAAGGGAATTACCAGAGAATCGGATATTATCAGCATTGATGGTCTGGTGACGGACCGGCCGGGCATACCATTGATTACCTTCTTTGCAGATTGTGTTCCATTATTCTTTTATGACCCGGTAGGGAAGGTAGTGGCACTGGCTCATTCCGGCTGGCGGGGAACCGTCGCCAAAATCGGTAAAGTGATGTTAGACTATATGAAGCAGGAATATCACACACAGGCGAAGGATGTATTGTGTGCCATTGGACCTTCCATATGTCAGGACTGCTATGAAATCAGTGGGGATGTGGCAGAAGAGTTTCAAAAGGAATTTACGGAAGCACAATATAAAGATTTTATGCGGTCCGTGGGTTCCGGCAAGTATCACCTTGACCTGTGGAAGGTGAATCAGTATATTCTTTTGGAAGCGGGAATTACGAAAGAACATCTGGAAACGACGGATATTTGTACCTGCTGCAATCCGGACTTGCTATTCTCTCATCGTGCCAGCCAGGGAAAACGGGGGAATCTGGGAGCGGTGATAATGCTATAAATAGCAATACTTAGAGTGGAATTAGGTAAAATCGTTGCATTGGGTTTTTCTTGCAATTCATTGGGAATTGTGTTACATTGTCAATAGAAAGAGGAGCAACCGCCCACAAGGTGGGGTGACCT
Organism: Lachnospiraceae bacterium; assembly: GCA_029068665.1. Taxonomy (GTDB): domain Bacteria; phylum Bacillota; class Clostridia; order Lachnospirales; family Lachnospiraceae; genus CAG-632. The sequence continues at coordinate 2,867 of JAIECC010000451.1, read as the reverse complement.
AGTGAAAAAAGTAGAAAATCCACCCAATACACGGTCAAGTATACATGGGTGGTTTTTCTATGTAATAAAGTGTGAAAAGATTGGATGACAAATATGGAAAAGAATCATGGCGCATATGAGCCATCGGGCATACAATCAAATCAACAAAAGAATCCCGATTTTCAAAAACTCCAAAAGCATGAGCATTTGATCCAAGAGGTTCTGCCGGGCAGCATCGGTGAAGAAATGGAGATTCAGGCAGGAGACTATCTGCTCATGGTCAATGGTGAAGAGATCGAGGATATTTTTGATTACCAGTTCCTGATTGAAGAGGAGTTGGTGGTTCTTCTGATTCGAAAAGCGAATGGAGAGGAATGGGAACTGGAAATCGAGAAGGAAGAGGATGAAGATATCGGGTTGGTCTTTGAGAACAGTCTTATGGATGAATACCATTCCTGTCGGAATAAGTGTATGTTCTGTTTTATCGACCAGATGCCAAAGGGGATGCGGGATACCCTGTATTTTAAAGATGATGATTCCCGTCTGTCCTTTTTACAGGGGAATTATATTACCTTAACCAATATGTCGGACCAGGATATTGATCGGATCATACGGTTTCATTTAGCACCCATTAACATATCTGTTCATACCACCAATCCGGAGCTGCGGTGTAAGATGCTGTCCAACCGATTTGCAGGAGAGGCACTGAAAAAAATAGACCGTTTATATGAAGCCGGTATTCCCATGAATGGACAGATTGTATTATGCAAGGGTGTGAATGACGGTGAGGAGCTAAAGCGGACCATTGAGGATTTGCTGCAATACGCACCCCATATGCAGAGTGTTTCTGTGGTACCGGTAGGGCTGACAAAGTTTCGGGAAGGCTTGTATCCATTAGAAGCCTTTCAGCAGTCGGATGCGGAAGCAGTATTGTCAATGATTCATTCCTATCAGGAAATCGCCTATGAACAATTTGGCATACATTTTATTCATGCCAGTGATGAATGGTATATTCTGGCCGGACAGGAGGTTCCGGAGGCAGAACGGTATGATGGATATGTACAGTATGAGAATGGTGTGGGAATGGTCCGGATGTTTCGGGAGGACTTACAGGAAGCATTAAAAACCTGTCAGGGAGATAAGCGTCAGGGGAAGGTAACACTGGTAACGGCAAAGCTGATTTATCCTACAATCTGCTGGGCGGCAGAGCAGATCAGGAAGCGGTTTCCGGAGCTGGAGATTCAGGTGGTTTGTATTACCAATCATTTTTTCGGAGAACAGATTACGGTAACCGGTCTGCTGACAGCAACGGACATTCTGGAGCAGCTGAAAGGAAGGGACCTGGGGGACCGGGTGGTACTGCCATCTGCGGTACTGAAGGCAGATGAAGATATATTCCTGGATGATATTACCTTAGAAGATGTCCAAAAGGCTTTACAAGTCTCGGTGCATATTGTAAAATCGAATGGTATGGGCTTTATTCAGGCCATTGTTGATGATAGCATGCAGCAGCCGGGTGAAAGCAGTGAAACATCCGCTTCTTCCCGTTACAGATATAAGGAGAGATAAAATGAGTAAACCAATCGTCGCCATTGTGGGACGGCCCAATGTAGGAAAATCCACATTATTTAATGTGTTGGCAGGAGAACAGATATCCATTGTAAAGGACACACCGGGGGTGACCCGGGACCGGATTTATGCAGATGTGAATTGGCTGAATCATTATTTCACATTGATTGATACCGGCGGTATTGAACCGGATACCAGTGATAAGATGTTAAAGTTCATGCGGGAGCAAGCGGAAATAGCCATTGAGACTGCGGATGTGATTATCTTTCTGGTAGATGTACGGCAGGGGCTGGTGGATGCAGATTATAAGGTGACAGATATGCTGCGGCGTTCCAGAAAGCCTATTGTACTGGTGGTGAATAAGGTGGACAGCTTTGAAAAGTTCATGCCGGATGTGTATGAATTTTACAATCTGGGTCTGGGAGACCCGAAACCGATTTCTGCCAGCTCTAAGCTGGGGCTTGGGGATATGCTGGATGAAGTAGCAGGATACTTTGATGACAGCAGTAAAGAGGAAGTAGAGGATGAACGTCCAAGGGTTGCCATTATCGGAAAGCCCAATGCAGGAAAGTCATCCATTATCAATAAGCTCTTAGGAGAAGAACGGGTGATTGTATCGGATATTGCAGGAACCACCCGGGATGCCATTGATACGGAAGTGGTTCGGAATGGCAATCATTATGTGTTTATCGATACTGCCGGCCTTCGGAGAAAGAGTAAGATTAAAGAGGAACTGGAGCGGTACAGCATTATCCGGACGGTATCTGCCGTGGAGCGGTGCAATGTTGCAGTACTGGTCATTGATGCAGTAGAAGGAGTGACAGAGCAGGATGCAAAGATTGCCGGAATTGCTCATGAGCGGGGCAAGGGCATGATTATTGCCGTGAATAAATGGGATCTGATTGAGAAGGACGATAAGACCATCTACCGGTTTACCGAGGATGTACGGGATGTGTTGTCCTTTATGCCTTATGCAGAGCTGATTTTTATTTCTGCACAGACCGGACAAAGGCTGCCCAAGCTGTTTGAAACCATCGATGCAGTCATCGAGAATCATTCTCTGCGGATTGCAACCGGTGTATTAAATGAAATTATCAGTGAGGCAGTTGCCATGCAGCAGCCTCCAAGTGACAAAGGAAAGCGGTTGAAGATTTACTATGTGACACAGGTTTCCGTGAAGCCGCCTACCTTTGTGATATTTGTAAATGATAAGGAATTAATGCATTTTTCCTACACCAGATATCTGGAGAACCGGATTCGGGACACCTTCGGCTTCCGGGGAACACCATTAAAATTTATCATAAGAGAAAGAAAGGAAT
>JAIECC010000450.1 GCA_029068665.1 Lachnospiraceae bacterium | reverse complement strand
GCATAATACCTTACAGATATTCAATCCCATTCCAAAATGACCGCTGTCCGATTCCCCGGATGCCTTATAAAACGGCATGACTGCCATCTCTAAATCCCTCTCCTTAAATCCGGTTCCATCATCAGACACCTTAATGGAAAATGCAGAAGCTGTTACGGTAACATGAATTTCCTTGTCTGCATATCGAACCGCATTGGACAACAGATTTTCATAGACCTGCATGACAATATCCGGATCTACCGTAACGGCAGGAGCTGCTCCATACCCGGTATGAAACTGAAAGTCCTTCCCCCGGCATATGATTCTGCCGCTTTCCAACAGCTGCTGCTTTAATTCCTCTATGGAAATCACCTTCTTCACTACTTCAATATCCTCTAACCGCTGTACGGTATTCATGGCAGTTACATAATCCTCCAGACGCAGAATATGCTTTTGCATGGTTTTTACGGTGGATACTATCTTTTCCTCCGGCATTCTGCCATCCGGGATGTACTTGAGAAGCATTTCACTTTGTCCCTGCAATACGGTAAGCGGCGTTCTAAGATCATGGGCAAAAGCAGCATTCAGGCGGCGGCGGTCCTCCATCTGCCGCCACATTTCAAAATTATTTTCCTGCAAAGAAACACGCATCTGCTCAAAGGCAGTACATACCTGTCCCATTTCATCCTTTCTATTATAGGCAATCTGAAAGTCTAAATTCTGATTTTTAATATTCTCAGCCGCATCCGTAAGTATTGCCAGAGGCTTTTTCAGATAAAAGCTGTAAAATAACCAGCCCGGTACGGAAAGACTAAGCAGAATCCAGAGAATCCCCAGTAATACCTGCCCACAATCCACAATCGTATATGCAGTCTTAAATGCTTCCTTTTCCCACGAGATACCATCCTCCCTCTGAATAGACATCCTGGGTTCTCCATTTTCATTATATAAAATCTCATCCCTTACAATCTGATATCCATATTGACGAATTAAATAATCCTGAATTTCATTAGCCCCATTTCCAATGACTGCCAGCCCTGCATAAGCAACTATACCCATAACCACAATATAGGGTATCATTTTCCATTTTAAGGAATTCCGGTTTCCATGCTTTATCTTGTCCATTTATAACCCACTCCCCAAACTGTTTCAATATAGCTCTTCATGCCTGCAGCAGCAAACTTGGCCCGGATTCGCCGTATATGTTCCGCTATTACAGAGCTGTCTCCTTCACTGCCATAATCCCATACCAGTTCATAGATCCGCTCTTTGCTAAAGACCTGACCCGGATGCTGGGATAGAAGTTCAATTATATCAAATTCTTTTTTGACTAAGGGCAGTATTTCTCCGTTATAGTAAAGACTGCGTTCTGAATAATCAACTACCAGCCGGTCATCAAACTTTACCTTTGCTGTTTCACGCTGTCTCCGCTCCCTTCGCAAATGAGCCGCAACCCTTGCCCCAAGCTCCTCAATGGAAAAAGGTTTTACGATATAGTCATCTCCCCCGATACCCAGGCCTTTGATTTTATCACTGTCTTCAATCCGGGCAGTAAGGAAGAGAATCGGACAGGCCACAAAATCCCGAATACGGGAACAGACCTCTAATCCATCCAGATCCGGCATATTGATATCCAGTAAGATTAAATCCGGCTGTTGCTCTGCCTTTTTCACAGCCTCCATGCCACTATATGCAGTCCGGACATCATACCCATTGTATTCAAAATAGTCTTTTAACATATCTACAATATCGGCTTCATCGTCCACAATCAGAATTCGTTCCCGCATCCTTTTACCCATCCTTCCGAGTCCAATTCTTTAAACTGTTATTTCTACAATGTACCGCTTATTTATCAATAATTTATCAACTCTTATCCGATTATCCCTTTCGCTTCCCCAATTCCAGCATCTGTTTTTTATACCCCTGTATATATTCATATCCATCTCTTTGATGCGGTATTCTGCACCCGGAACAGTCCTTCATCCCATTTTCCAGATATACAAAATCACCACCACAGTCTTCTTTTAATCCATACAGGGGACAGTAGCAGAATAAACAATTAAATTCCTTTTCTTCGATTCCGGAATGACAGGGGAAATATTCACATTCCTTATTCTGTACATGCATGTATTGCTTCATGGCACCTTCCTCATTTCTCAACTCAATCGCAGCCCATTCCAAAGCCGGTAATAAATTCCTTCCCGACTTAATAGTTCCTCATGACTGCCTTCTTCTTCGATGCCTTCCCTGCCAAGCACCAGAATCCGGTCCGCATGCTTTACCGTGGTCAACCGATGGGCAATGGTCAGGGTAGTTCGTCCTTCTGCCAGCTGCTCCAGACTTTCACCTACCAGCAACTCGCTTTCATTATCCAGCGCACTGGTAGCTTCATCCAGAATCAGAATGCGGGGATTTTTCAGAAATACCCTTGCAATGGAAAGCCTCTGCTTCTGACCGCCGGACAGCTTTACTCCCCGCTCCCCGATATAAGTGTCATATCCATCCTTCAATTCTTCGATAAAGGTATCTGCACCTGCCAAACGGGCCGCCTGCATGATTTCCTCCCGACTTGCATCCGGTTTTCCATAGGCGATATTGTCTGCCACGGAACCACTGAATAAAAATACATCCTGCTGTACAATTCCAATTGCCTCTCGCAGGCTCTTTAAAGTCACCTGAGAAATATCCTGACCATCAATATAGATTTTCCCCTCCGTCACATCATAGAACCTTGGAAGTAGATTACATAAAGTAGTCTTACCGCCGCCGGAAGGTCCCACCAAGGCTAATTTCTCTCCCGGCCGGATGGAAAGATTTACATGCCGCAGCACCTGATTGTGATCGTCCGGATATTCAAAGCTTACATCTTCCAGCTGAATCCGCCCCTCAGTCACACTTAAATCCACTGCATCTTCCACATCCGTAACCTCTATCTCCGCATCCATGATCTCGCAGAACCGTTCTATTCCGGTCATTCCCCGCTGGAACTGCTCGGCAAACTCTACAATCCTCCGAATAGTGGCAATCAGCGTTGTCACATACAGCATATATGCCACCAGATCTCCGGCATCAATCTTACCGGATACCAAAAATAAACCACCTGCCAGAATGACGACCAGATACATAAGCCCGTCAAATAACCGGGTGGAGGTCTGAAACAGTGCCATATACTGGTAGGTTTTCTTTTTGATTCTCTGGAAGGACTGATTTCCTTCCTCAAACTTCCCGTTTTCCAATGCTTCTGCCGTAAATGCCTTTACCACCCGTTCTCCCAGCAGACTGTCTTCAATCTGTGCATTCAGCTCACCGACCTGATAGCGCTGTTTGCGGAATGCATCCCTCTGTCTGAGATTCAAGCGAAAGGAAACTAGCAGCATAACCGGTAAACAGGCAAATACGATCAGGGTTAACATAACGTTGGTATGACACAGGATAATAAAAGAAACCACCAGTTTAATAAAAGCAATAAAAAATTCTTCCGGACAATGATGTGCAAATTCCGTTACATCAAACAAATCATTGGTAATCCGCCCCATAATCTGTCCTACCTTATTGTTGGCATAATAAGTATATCCCAGACGCTGCAAATGCTCAAAAGCATCCCGGCGCATATCCGTTTCAATATAAACGCCCATCACATGACCGTTATATGCCATATAGTAATTGGCTGCCGCATCAATCATCCGAAGTATCAGATAAATAAGTGCCAGCTTCAAAATTATTTCAATTGTTAATACAACCGCAGTATCTGTAGCTGCGGTTGTTAAATAACTCATAATCAATGGCAGCACCATATCACATATGGTAGTCAGTGCCGCACAAAACAAATCTAATATCAATATTCTCTTATAGCGAAGCAGATAGGGTATAAAACGTTTTAGCATTCTATATAGTCCTCCATATCAATAATCTCCGTTGACATATCCTGCAATATTTTCTTCGTATGGACGTAATCCAGCCTGGATGAATTGGTTTGTTACTGCTTTCCGGTACTTCCAAAGCCCCCCCGGTCAACTCCGGTCAGCTCTGCCACCTCTTCAAATATAATCTGTGGCTGATGCTTCTCTATGCGGAACTGGCAGATACGGTCATTGACCTCGATTACTGTATCCCGCATTGCCAATGCCGGAAACCGATACCAGTCGTTGGGACCACAGTAGGTTTCATCAATGATTCCCATGGAATTCGCCTGCAGGATTCCAAAGTTCTTATAGGTGCTGCTTCTTGGCACGATATGGGCCTCATATCCTTGCGGCAGCTGAATTGCCACACCCAAATGAATTAAGCGAAACTCTCCTGCTTTTAACTCTACCCGTTCTGCTGCCCGCAAATCAATCCAGTCAGATTTTCCGTCAATGTATTCCAATCGGGCAATCTTGTCATTTAAGTATTTGATTTTCAATGTAACCTGTTCCATTTTCATCCTCCCGGTTCTTATTTTCTATTATTTCATATG
>JAIECC010000045.1 GCA_029068665.1 Lachnospiraceae bacterium | reverse complement strand
ATTATCATCAATCGTCAGGACCACATCTGCATATTATGATTATTTTTAATATAAAAGCTGATATTGTGAATGTAGTCGGAATATTCCATCAGTTAGAAAATTATCAAAGAAAATTATAAGTGCAATATAAAAAGGCCGCCCCAAGAAAGGGGCCGCCTTTTATTCTTAGCCTGAATTTATCCAATATTCAGTAAGTAATCATCTATTACTGGGAATACTCACTATAGCAGTAAACAAATCCCCGTCAACCTCTACCCGGAAGCTGCCGCCACAAGCCTCAGTAAAGCTCTTGGCAATGGAGAGTCCCAGACCGCTGCCGCCATCGGTACGGCTTTCGTCTCCCCGAAGAAACCGTTCCGTAAAGTCAATCGTACCATCCAGTTCTGTTCCAGAGGTATTCCGTATCCGTACAATCAAGGTTTCTTTTTCTTCCGTCAGTGACAGAAAGATACGGGAGCCCTGCAGCGAATATTTCAACGCATTTTGTATCAGATTCTGGAAAACACGATATAACCGCTGGCCATCCGCCTGAATCATTATCGGTGCCTCCGGTATGGTGACCTTCATGATCAATCCGCTTTCTGCAATCTGGATATCCATATCCGCCAGTGTCTGCCGTAGCAGCTTACCCAGGTCCAGCTCTTCCATGGTAACAGGAAGCTGTCCGGATGTAGCTTTACTGATATCAAATACATCCTGTACCATTGTTTTTAATCGCGCTGACTTTTCATCCAATATCTGGATAAATTCCTCTACATGAGGCGGCAGATTTTCCTCCTGCTTCAACAAATCCACATAGCTTACAATAGAAGTCAGTGGTGTCTTAATATCATGGGACACGTTTGTTACCAGGTCCACCTTCATTCTCTCGCTCTGCACTTGTTCCCTTAGTGCCACCTCCATACCATGCTGGATTTCATTTAGATTTTCGGCTGCCTGCCTTAAATCCGCGTTCTCCGGAAGCTGCAGCGGCTGTATCAGATTTCCTTCCTTTACTCCATGAATCTGGTCTGTCAGCGCACCAATATCCTCTGCCAGCCGACGGTTCTTTTGCCAATACACTGCACTTACTATTATACAGGTCAGAAGCAAAATACCAACGACTACAATCGCCGTCACGAACATCCCGTTCCAGGGAATCCTGTTCCATGGATATTTAAAACAATAACCGGTTACATTGACAAATATCACTCCAATGGACAAGCCACATAACAGTAATGCCAAAATTTCTGTAATAAACATCAGGCTGTATCGCCTTACCAGTCTTTTTTGCAGGGGATACTGAAGATCACCTGTCTGCAGGCTGCCAATAATCGGTTTTTTCTGCTTTCCACGATTTACCCGTATATCCAGTACAGTCAGATAAATAATCCAGAAGCAGACTGCTAGCAAGACACCATGCCTTAACAACTCTTGAACGCAATATGCAATATCTATACTTTGTATCCACCAGTAATCAGGCTCATAAAAAATGTACTGTGCATACTCCATCCACCATTCACTCCTGCCAAGCAGAGCGAACACCAGCAACAGCAGAACAGGCAACAACAGCAGCTTCAACTCCAGCCACAGCTTTCCCAGAAAGCCGGCAACTGCCTCTCTTCCCAGACGCATTTCTTTCCGCCAGATCAGTGAAAGTCCCAGCAGAAAAATACCAATCAGCAGAAGAATACAATTAACCCGCAGCTCTTTTTGCCTTTGAAGGGCATATTGATACATCTGGTACAGCTCGTTTCCATATTCCGTAGTCCCATATCCGGAATAATTCCCTGCTACATAAACCTTAGGTTCCTTTGCCGCCGCCAGGAATACCACAGCATCCTTCGTAGCAGTATCCACATTGAAGTTCGTATATCCCGGTACATACCAGAGGCTATCCTCTGTGTAAACACCGTCTCCATATACATTCTGACTGTTTCCATCCTTGGTTATCTCTACCTTTCCGTCTCCGTTCCGGTTGAACCATAGAGAAAAGTTGTATTCCTCCCTGGAAAGCTGTTCATAAAAATCCGTACCATCCCATGGTTTTCCTGTAGTGCCTTCCAGTGCATCAATGTTCGTATACAGCAGCTTTCCCTGATAGACCACTGCATAACGCAGATTTTTATTTTGTGCCTTATCTGCCATATAGGCATCAATAGCTTCCTGTTCCGTCTTAGTTATGCTTCCTGTCTGCCAGTTCCTCTCCTCCTGATCCAGCTTGTCATTCAAACGGTCCAGCTTGTCCTGTATTTCCTCCAGCCGGCTTAATACGCTTTCCAACTCCTGGGAATACTCGGAATTCCCCATATACAGTTCCAGGTCCTCCAGCTCCTCCAGCCAGTCCAGGGCTTCTCCTGCCTGCGCTACCGTTTCTTCCTGCACCGCATAATAATCCCCAATCCATTCACCCATTGCATAATCATAGCCCAGTCCATAGTATCGGTAGCTTTTCCCTCCGGTAGCAGCACCCAGAAGGTCTTCCAGCTGCCGGGAAATGCGCCAGCGGAAATTCTCATTTTTCTGATAGTCCCCTTCCCATCTGCGGCTGAAGCTTCCCTTTGTCAGCATTAATCCTGCCACAGGAGCAAGACTGCTAATCAGCAAAGTCATGCCCAGAAAGAATGCTATACTGCTAAGAATGATTTTCGATTTTTTCCATTTTGTATCCAATACCCCACACCACCTTTATATATTCTGGCTCCTTTGGATTGAGTTCGATTTTTTCACGGATATGACGAATGTGTACCATAACTGTATTCTCTGGAGCAAATGAAGGTTCTTCCCAGATTCTCTGATAAATCTCTTCGGCCGGAAAGATTCTGCCTCTGTTTCGCATAAACAGGTCAATGATCTTTGTTTCTGTAGCAGTAAGCTTAACCGGCTCTCCGTCTGCATACAGCATGTGCTCCTCCAGCCGGTAGCAAAGTCTTCCATTCCAGATTTCATCCGTCTCATGTACGGCATTAATGTCACCCAGAAGGGTATACCTTCGCAGCTGACTCTTGACCCTTGCCGCCAGTTCCTGGGGATTGAAGGGCTTTGATACATAATCATCCGCCCCCATGGAGAGTCCAAGTACCTTGTCTGTCTCTTCCGTCTTGGCACTCAGCACAATGATTGGAAGATTTTGACGTTCCCGAATCTTCATCATGGCGGATAATCCGTCCAGCTTGGGCATCATTACATCCATAATGATAAGCCGTACCGACTGCTCTGCCAGAATCTGAAGGGCTTCCATGCCGTCATAGGCTTTTAATACCCGATATCCTTCCTTTTCCAGAAGCAGTCCAATGGCCTTTACGATTTCTCTGTCATCATCTACTACTAATACACATTCGTTCATAGCCTTTCTCCTCTAACTCACAGGAATCTGAATTTCTCTGATTCCTGTTCCTTCGCCTGATTGTATCCTAACGGAACTTCCTTATGAAAATCCCATGGTATTTCTTATAAATTTCTTAAATTCTTGTCCATGGCATTCGTCAAATATCCATGTAAACACGGCTATTTTCCTCATTGCCCGCGGAAATAAAAAACGGGTATTGCAGTCCCCGGCTCATTTCTGACCCGGTACTGCATCACCCGCTCTCTCCTGCTTATTCCACTGTCAGCGTGCCGCCGCATACTTCCTTAAATGCTTCTACCATCTCTGCGGAAGTAACCGTATCTGCAAGCTCGGAAGACACCATAAAAAGCATTACCACATCTCCGCAGCCTACCACCTTTAGATCATCTGCTTCCACGCAAATCCACTTTCGCTGATCAATTCCTTCCCGCATGGCCTTTGCAACCTCAGCGGTCTCATCCTCATCCCAAACCCGGACCAGTACCAGAGAATATGCCTGGGAGCCCATCAACGACTCGGATGCCACTGCTTCACTGACTGCATCTGCCGAATCCAGACCGGTGTATATCTTCACCATATCGGCATCTGACAGATCAATGGGAATCGTTCCTACATTAATGCCCGGATCTTTCTGCTCATAAATCTGATCCACAATATCCGACAAGATACCTGCGGGTCCCTGTGCTGTACCACTTCCCTTGTTTTTATCTGTATCTCCACAGCCGGTACAAAACAATACCAAAAGGACACAAATCATCGCCCAAAGTTTTCTCTTCATATCTGAACTCGTTCCGGAGCATGATACATGCTCCCATTCCTTTCTTATATTTTTTATGTGGTGATTCTAATGAATCTCAGCTCCATGAGGCATATCCTTTTCAGAAGTGAGCAAGGAAAGATTTCCATCCTCATCCTCTGCACACAGCAGCATTCCTTCTGACTTAACACCTGCCAGAGTTGCCGGCTTTAAGTTGGTTACGACCACTACCTTCTTGCCCACCATTTCTTCTGCACTATACTGAGATTTAATGCCGGATACAATCTGACGAATCTGACTTCCGATCTTCACCTGTGAGCATAACAGCTTCTTTGATTTCTTTACTTCCTCACAGGCAATAATCTGTCCGATCTGAAGCTGTACCTTGTCAAACAGGTCAATGTCGATTTCTTCCTTTGCCTCCACATCGATACCCGGACCATACTGGTTAATCTTTGCCTCTTCCCTCCGGCGTTCCAGGTCTTCCAATACCTCTTCCGCATCCAGACGGGCAAATAAGATCTCCGGTGTATCCGTAACCTTATTATTGTTCGGATATCTGCCAAATATTCCAAGCTGGTCACATTCCCGGTCCTCTGCATGGAGCTGCGCCAATATCTTTTCCGCAGTTTCCGGCATAAATGATTTTAATAATACCGCACCAATGGTAATACTTTCCACCAGATTGTACAATACCGTCTCCAGTCTGGACTTGCTTGCCTCTTCCTTTGCCAGTGCCCACGGCATAGTTTCATCGATATATTTATTGCACCGTTTAAAGAGAGTAAAGATTTCGGAAATGGCATCTGCCACCCGAAGCTTCTCCATTGCCTTTGTCACCTTCAGCGGCGTATCCAGCGCCACCTTCTTTAATTCTTCGTCCACCGGCTCTGTTTCGTTGGTATTCCGCACGACACCATCAAAGTATTTGTTGGACATGGAAACGGTCCGGTTCACAAGATTACCTAAGGTATTTGCCAGATCGGAATTCATCCGTTCTACAATCAATTCCCAGGAAATCACACCATCATTCTCAAACGGCATCTCATGCAGGAGGAAATAACGAACAGCATCCACGCCGAACATTTCTACCAGATCATCTGCATAGATTACATTTCCTTTGGACTTACTCATCTTGCCGTCGCTCTGAATCAGCCAAGGGTGTCCGAAC
>JAIECC010000449.1 GCA_029068665.1 Lachnospiraceae bacterium | reverse complement strand
TGGTTCAACAATAGTAGTGCCAGATTTAAAAATTCCTGTATCTAAATACATATGATCTAATTGGTTATATACATCTTCAGTTATCGTTACTCTAATAATAGCAGCTTTATCACTATTAATTGAACTATTTGCAAAAGTTAAGGTCTCATCAAAATTATTGCCAAACTCTTTTGTAAGCATTGACCGACAGGATATTCCCCTAAATTCACCTGTTTCCATTATTTCATCAAATTCTTCCGGACCTACTGCCCTATATATATCACGAGTTTTCTTTCTACCTATCCCCTGCTGTCCATACCGATTATGCACCCAAACACAATCTTCACCAACATAATAAGTATGGTAATCCGCAACTTCCATATTATAGACAGTTTCATGCCTATCCTCGAAAGTAACATCGGTCACCTCCACCTGCGTTCCATCCGCAAGGGTCAGTAAATCTCCTACCTTCAACGTTCCGGCAGACTTCCACTCCCCTTCGCTCCAGAAGCGGTGATTCAAGGTTGTCTCTATCTCATGGATTTCCGGTTCCTGTCCATCACTATCCTTTGTCGCATAGAACACATGAGTAATGACTTCCGTTTCCTTGACGAATACTTCCAGGACTTCCTTATAGTCACTCTCTCCTGTCTCATCACTGGTGGAGTATACGTAGTCTCCCGGCTGGATATCCTCGATATTCTTGAAGCCATCCCTTGTCAGCACTTGTGTCCCTGCTACAAAGCAAGATGCCTCCGCCCTCTGAATCATAGCAGCGGTTTCATTCATACAATTGATGAATGCCTTGAAGCCTGCCACCGTTCCGATGCCTGCCAGCATGGTGCTACCGATGGAGAGCTGAACTTCTTCTGTAAAGGTGAAGTCATTTTCTACCAGCAGGTTATAGGTCTGGTATAAATTATCGGCAGTCATGTACGCCATGGCTGCAGTAGTATAGGCAAGCCCTGCCGCCTTTACATACTGCCCTGCCTGAATCAAAGTACAAGCTTTTGCTGCAATTCCTACTGTTGACATGATTCCGCCAACACCGATTACAGCTCCTGCTGTACATAGGATTCCGTTCAGGATATCCCCTTCCTCGAAATACAGGTAGGCATTGTATGCGTTTGCTACGATTCCCAAGATCGGAACCATGCCTGCTATGGCAAGGAGCAGGTGTGCCGTCTGGTTTTCCTGCTTCTGCGGACACAGTCCAAATGGGTCGTTCTGGTTGACCGGATTGCCCTGACAGTAAGCGTAGCGATTCAGACTCTGGCTTGCCGTTGGAGTTCCGGTTAAGATGTCCTGATTGATGAATCGGCTGATATCTACATTATAATATCTGGCCCGCATGTAGTAAAGTCCGTTGTCATCCGTGTGGACACCATATGCCCCGTTGTAGAGATAGCCTGTCAGACTGGTATCACCACTTAAAATCTCGCCGTATACTCCATAAGTGTAGGTTGCCAGGATTTCTCCATTCTTATCAGTGATGGCTCTGGTAGAGCCTAAGTTATCATAATGATAGTACCTCGGTTCTCCGATAGAATTCCGACTGTTTTCGTTTCCTGTCTCGCTACTTTCAAAGGAATTCTCAGCCGTGATCCGGTCACTGATTAATGTTCCATTCCCGTATATATAGGCGGCAACAACCTGATTTTTTTGGTACTCTTCTAAGACCTGGCTCAGTTCTGCCCGGCTGTCAATCACATATTCGGTTGTAACTCCGTCTGTGGTACTGGCAATCCTCTGATTTTCCGCATCATAGGTATAGGTGGTGTCCCCTGCCTGTATCAGACGGTTCCGGCAGTCATACCGGAATTCTGTCATGACTCCGTTTAGCGGTCCATAGGTCATGTTGCCTTTGCTGTCATACCGTACAAAGTTGTCATTGTACCGGATTAAGCGGTTGGCATCATCATATACCATGGTCCTGTCGGTGATATTCAGGCTGTCCCCATCCGGGGTCATGCCTCCCACAGACAGGATATTTCCATATCCGTCATAGGTATAGCTTAAGCTTTGTATACAGGTTCCGTCCTGAGCAGTATCCATCTGTCCGGTGAGCCGTCCTGCTTTGTCATAGGTATAGACTTCTGCCGTACCGTCAGGCCGTTCCATGCGAATCAGCTGTCCATTCTTGTCATAGGCATATTCCGTCCGGTTTCCTGCTCCGTCCGTGACTGCCATCAGACTTCCGTCCGGATTGTATTCATAGCGGACGATTTCTCCTCCCGGATAGGTAAGGGAAATCAGATTGCCCACTTCATCATAGCTGTAGCGTATGGTACGCCCTGCATAGTCCGTATAGGAGGTCATCCGGTTCAACGCATCATAGGTCCGCTGAATGACAGCCCCATTTTCTTCTACCGTCAGGACATTGGAGTTCTTATCGTAAGTATAATGAATGGTGCCGATGTCATCGGTCCGGCTTGTAATCCGTCCCAATTCGTCATAGGTATAGGTAGTCTTTTCTCCTGCGGCGTTTACCGCTTCTTCCAGTAAGTTTCTTGCATTATAAGTATACCGGTTCACTGCATGAATCGGATTGGTTTCCTGTATCAGGTTGCCCATGCTGTCATAGTCATAGGTGGTGGTTCCACCTCCTGCATCCGTGATGCCGGTGATGTTACCCACTTCATCATAGGTG
The DNA here is from genome assembly GCA_029068665.1 of Lachnospiraceae bacterium. GTDB lineage: Bacteria > Bacillota > Clostridia > Lachnospirales > Lachnospiraceae > CAG-632. The sequence continues at coordinate 20,847 of JAIECC010000449.1, read as the reverse complement.
ATGTCCACCGGACTGCCCATGCTGTCCACACTCCGGGTCAGTCTGCCCAGCTTATCATAGGTATATGCCGCTGCCTGCTCTTCTTCTCCGGCAGTCTGGGTCATTCCGATGATCTGTCCCTCCGTATCGTAGCCGGCATAGGTAATATTCCCTAATGCATCTGCCACCGTAACTGCATTCCCGGTATGATTGTAAGTGGTCTCTTCTGCCACTTCTCCGTATCCATCCCGGATGCGGACACAGCGGTTCTGATTATCATACTCATAGCTTACGGTATTGCCTGCCGGGTCAATGGTCTGAATCACATTATCCCCTGCATCATATTCCAGTCCGATGGTACTGCCGTCTGCCCTTGTGATTCGGGTCAGTCGGTTCCTGCCATCATAGTCATAGGTGGTAATATTCCCCAGTGCATTCCGTTCCTGTATAAGATTGCCGTTGGCATCATAAGCATAGGCGGTGATGCCGCCCATAGGGTCTTTGATAGTCAGTACATTGCCCTGCTTGTCATAGGTATATTCGGTCCGACTTCCCATGGCATCGATATCTACCGTCCGGTTGCCCTTTGCATCATATTCATAGCTGATGCTTTCTCCGGTGTCAGCGGTAATATTGCTGATTCGCCAGTTCTGATCATAGGTATAAATGACAGCTGTTCCCCCGGTATCTACTATCTTTGCCGTTTTTCCATTTGGATAATATTCGGCTGTGGTAACAGCGCCCTGAGGATTGGTGGTGGTCAATACATTTCCACCTCCATCATAGGTGTATGCGGTTCTGCCTCCTTCTGCATCCACTTCTGCAATGACATTTCCAACCGGGTCATACTCATAGGAAGTGACATTTCCCAAACTGTCCGTGACAGAGGTAATCCATCCCTCGCTGTTCAGTGTATAGGCAAGGCTTCCACCCTCCCCATCCGTGATCTGCTTCAACCTGCCGATGGCATCATATTCATAGGTTGTCACGCCACCGTCCGGTGCGGTTATGGTCTTCACATTTCCATACAGATCGTAGGTATAATAAGTAATGCCCCCGGAAGCATTGCTTTTCCATATTACCCGTCCCAATGCATCATATTCACAGGTCTGCAATACTCCATAGCTGTCTTCCGCTGCAATCATCCGTCCGGCTTCGTCATACCGGCTGGTCGTAACATTTCCCATACGGTCTGTAGTACGGGTGGCATCTCCATTTGTATATTCATAGGTAATGGTTCCTGCGGAATCCGTTTCCGTCAGAACCTGCCCGATTTCATTGTAGGTATAGGTAATCCGGTTCCCGTTCTGGTCTGTGGTCCCGGTCACCTGCCTTTTGTCATTATAGGATACTGTTATATGCTCTCCATTGCTGTTGGCAGAGGATACCATCTGTCCATCCCTGTTGTAGCTCATAGTGGTAACCGTTCCATAGGCATCCGTAACCGAAATCAGGTTATCGTCCGCATCATATCCGTATACCTTCATGTTGCCATTGGCATCCTTGGCAGTAATCTCATTTCCCTTTTCATCATAGGTATGAATCAGTGTCTGCCCGGCTTCGTTGGTTTCCCGACAGATATTGCCAACAGAATCGTATTCCGTACTATAGCTGCCCCCCAGACGGTTGGTAACCCTGGTGGTGGTATGTCCGTTCTCTTCGTTCTCCGTATATTCAAAGAAGGTAAGAGGGGTATCCGCCAGTCCGTCATCCTGGGTCAGCACCCTGCCTTCTTCATCATAGGTATTGGTAACATATGCCACCCCGTTTTCATAGGCGCCGGTCCGGATACGGTTCTTATCATCATAGGTATAGTAGGTCCGTTCTCCCAGTGCATTTTCGTAAACGGTCAGCCGGTTCTCTTCATCATAGTAGAAATGTGCTGCCCGTCCCGCACTGTCCGTCACAGCCTCCACCAGTCCCTTCTTATTCAGATGAAGGGTAAAGCTTCGACCGCTTACCCGGTCAGTAATGGTCACCTGCTCTCCGGTTCGTTCCAGACTTATGCTTCTTCCCTGGATATTGGTGAAGCCGGTGAGATTGCCTTCTGCAGAAAAGCTGTAGGTGGTTTCCAGCTCATCCTTCATGATATAGGTTCCCTCTGAGGTCCGTTCCAGCTTTAATTCCGGCTTGGCAACGCAGGTATAGGTCTGCTCCATCTGCAATTTGGATGGGTCTAATACATAGTAGCCCTCTTCATCTATAGTCCAGGGCTCCTGCTCCGCCAGATTGTCCATCAGGAATGTGTAATACGCATTTGGCGTAGTATAGTAGCGCACCGTACCATCCTGCATATCCACCAGACGGGATTCATAGTTATGAACCCAGCCATAACCGAATTCACCGCACTCCTCCGTATGCCTGGAGTTATACTGCATAGTCAGATGGAAGCTGCCATCGTCACCCATAGACAGAACTTCTTTTTCCTCCAGATAAGCGCCGCTCCAGGTATCTACCGGATCTGCCGCCAGCAAAGCGGGATCGATTTCTACATAAAGCACCTCCGGCAGATTAATGTGTGATGCTACCGGACTGACCTCTACCTCTACTCCCAGATTTTCACCCCTTAGTACATTCACCTCCGTATCCACTAAGGCAAGGAAATATGCTTTTCTGTCTTCCCGGAAGGCATCTCCCTGAAAGACATGGGTATAATAGCCCCGGATTTCCTCTCCCGGTCTCAGACATGGTATGGATATATAATCTCCGTTGGACATCAGCGGCAATGCTGCATTGGAGTCAGTATTTACTCTGTAATACCGTCTGGCAGAAGCTGTTCCAAAGGTGGTTTTTACATTATAAAACTCTGTGCTGCCTTCATTTTTCAGGGTAAAGTACACATAATACTCTTCTCCGTATTCCGCCCGCAGCTCCGGCTGGATATAGAGAACCAGCCCTTTCCCCGCATTTACCGTAAATTCATTGGACTCAAATTCCGCAGAAACCGGTACGGAAAATGGCATAAAGGTTCCCTCAAAGCTGGCATGAAGCTTATAGGTTCCCGGCTTGTCTCCTTTCAGATACCAGATTGCCTGCTGATTCTGTCCGCCCCGTATGGTTTCCATACTTTGAGACAAGAACTGAGGCGTGGCAGTTTTTGCCAGACTGATACCCTTTGGAAGCTGTATGGATGCCATGTTATCTTCAAAGGTCAGGGAACTGCTTTCTGCATTGTTATAAATCACCAGCTTTGCCTCATACATATCCTTCAGCCATGAGATCTGCTGTGTAATACGCAGGGTAATGACCGTCGGTGTTTCTACCTCCTGCTCTTCACCATCTACCACTGCAGTCGCCTTCTTCCTGACAACTACCACATCCGGCGGACTGCCGGCTGCAGGACCGCCGCCACTGCTTCCGGTATCTGCACCGGTGCCGCCTCTTATAGCTTCTCCTTCTTCGTTTATGTAATATACGGTCGTTCTTCTTTGCTCTTCAAAGGTCAATACAGTTTCCACAATATATACATGCTGATTTTCCGGTGCAGTAATATCAATACCTGCTGCAACGATTTCATCAAAATTCAGCTTTCGCACCGTCAATTCCCCGGAAACAGCTTCTCCCTTTGTTAAAACAATGGTCTGCTCTCCCTGGTCAAACAATCGCAGGGTAATTTCCATTTCCTTTGCTCCATAGCCATTCTTGAATAAGGCAATCTTATAGGTCCCCGGCTCTGCAATGATTGTACACTGTCCATATGCATCCGTCATAAAGGTATCATTTTCTTCCTCACTGGTATGGGCATACACACAGGTATTGGACAGCAGCTTTCCGGTTTCATCTACCACCGTTATGGTCAATGACCCGGTGGTTCCCTTCTGCAATACCTTCACGGTTGCTGTATCTGTTGCCGTATTTCCGCTTTTATCCGTTACGGTTAAGGTAACCGTATAGATTCCCTTCGTTGTATATACATGCTTTGCCTTGGCACCACTGCCTTCCGTTCCATCACCAAAGTCCCAGTGAAAGCTCTGAATGCCCTGATTATCCGTAGACTGAATACCGTCCAGAACCAGTTCATAGCCTTCTACCGTTACGGAGTTTGCAGTAATAAATGCATTAGGTGCTATATCATCAATATCATATGGCCGGATATAGGTTACATAGGTGTCAGTATAATTTCCTGCCAGGTCAATGGTACGAAGCTTATATCCATACTCAAGCTCCGGTGATACCTCCATGTCCGTATAACGTTCTTCTGTTCCCTGATAGATACACCGGAATGCTTCATCCAGACCGGAACGGCGATACAGCTCATAGGTCACCGCTTCTTTCCCAAGGGCACGATTGGTCCAGTCCAGCTCACAGCGATAATTTCCCGGATTCCCTAGTAATACAGCACGCTCCGGCGGTGTATTGTCTATCTGGTATACCGCAGTCAGCCAGTCACTTTTATTCCCTGCTGTATCCACTGCCTGTATCTGTATCTGATAATCCCCATCCGGACATGCAGTTGTATCCCATTTACAGGTAACCGTTCCATTTCCACTTTCACAGGTTACGGTATCCAGTAGTTGCACATATCCGTCCTGAGAATCCACTTCCTGATAATAAAAGCTTACCTGGTCCACTGCCGTATTGTCAGATACCATGGCAGATAAGGAAACAGTGCCTCGAATCGGCTTATCTGCCGTAGGAGTCAGGCTCCATACTCTTGGTGCCACATCATCTGCTCCTCTGGTGCCGGTTACTGCTTCCGATAATTCTCCCATATTTCCCGCCCGGTCAATGGCACATACCTGATAGGTATAGGTCTGATTTGGCTTTCCTGTCCGATGCTCGTAGAACAACGCCCGGCAGTCCTGCTGTGTCACCGCTCCGGATGCATCAGTAATATAGACCCGATAGCTCTGAACATCACTGTCTGCTGTGGGATTCCACTCCAGAACCGGCAGTCCTTCTTCTTCCTTCCAGCGGACACCAGTCACTTGCTCCGGCGGAGTATGGTCAATGCTGTACTCCACCACATACTGATCTGCAGCATTTTGATTTCCCTTGCGATCCAATGCAATTCCCCGGATGTAAACCACACCCTCCGGAAGCCCGGACACATCCCAGTCATAGCTTCCCTTCCACTCTGTTCTGCCTTCACAGTCAAACTCAACCAATGGAAGCCACTCTGCTTCGTCAAGGGAATATTCCAGCCCCAGGGAAGCAAGTCCCGTATTATCCGATGCACCCGGCACAAGAGGAATCCGGTCATGATATACGAATTGATTATCTCTTGTCTGAATACCGGTAACCACAGGAGCCACCGTATCTGCACCTGTAGTCAGAGTCAGGCTATCCGATTCTTCTCCCCGGTTTCCACACAGGTCGTAGGCGGTCACCCGGAAGGAATATTCCGTCTCTGCTTCCAGCTTGTCCACCTGATAGCCTAAGACAGAGCTGCTCCGCCCGATTTCCTGATACCCCTGCCCGTTCCACTGTTCAATAGAAAAGTAATCAAAATCATCCTCGGTCACTTCATCCCAGGATAAAACAACAGAATTAATAAAGGCTGTACCCTGAAGATTCTGAATCTTGGATATTCCCCTGTTGTCAATATCATAATACTGCTCGTATGGTTTTTCACTTACATTGCCTGCTTCGTCTACTGCCAGTATCCGTATCTTATAGCGGCCATGAAGACCCGTAGTATCCCATGGCAATACTGCCTGATTGTCTTCTACCTGTACTTCACCAATCAGCTTCCAGCTTTCTGTAGTTCCATCATAATACTCACCCTGTATAGCGGCTACCCTGCGGTTATCTCTTGCCCCTACGGTCAGACTTACCCTTCCGGACAGCACCTGATTTTTAGGCAGCAGTGATACAACCTCAGGAGCAATCCTGTCCTGAGATACCTGTATCCATTCACTTTCTGTCATCTCACTGGTATGCTCATATATGTCGTAAGCTGAGATGGCATATTGATACCGGAAGGCTTCTGTTACATCAGCATCTGTATAATTCGTCACATCCCCCTCTGCCTCTGCAAGCAGGGTCCAGACTTCCTCTTCCGACCTTCTGCGATAAATATGGTATCCGTAAAGGTCTGCACTGACAGACTTATCCCAGTACAGATATACTACATTTTTTTCCTCTGTCACTTGAAGCATGGACACCGGTGCCGGAGCGGTTTTATCTATATAGCAGGTCTGAACAGCACTTACCTCATTCCCTTCCGGATCAACCACCCGTATCCGAAGCTGATACTCACCATCCTCCAGGTCTTCTAAGCTCCAGTCCATGAACGTCTGATTCGTGGATGATTTCGAAGTACTCTCCTGACAGTCGATCTGAGTCCATTGAAAACCATTTGAAGAATATTCTCCGATCAACTGATAGGTTCCCCCAGGTAAAAACCGATTCCACCGGAAGGAAATCCGGACAGACTCTGCCCCTAAGGTATCATAATTTTTCGGCGTTATATCCTGAATCGTGGTTACTGCCGTACTGACACTGACTGCTTCGCTGAGTTCGGATTCATTTCCCTTCTGATCCACGGCTCGTACTGTATAGGTATAGTATTTCCCTGTCTGTAAACCGGTATCATAGCAGGTGGTTCCTTCCACCCTCTGAATCTCTATGCCATCCCGATAGACATAATATTCCTTTACCCCTACATTATCTGTAGAAGCATTCCAGGTAAGCTGTATACTGCTTCCGGTCTTTCCGTTACTGAGCAGATTCTGTGGGACAGAAGGAGGCTCCGTATCCCCCCAGGTAGACACCTGCACTTCTGCGGAATCTTCTGATTCATTTCCTGCCATGTCTACGGCAGTGATCCGATAGGTGTAAATCTGATCCACTTCAATCCTGCCATCCGAAAAGCCACAGCTTTCCATCCGGTCTAAGTACAACTTCCAGTCATCTTCATTCACTTTTCGATATATTCTATAATAATGAATTGCTTCCGTCTCACAGGCAGACCAGGACAACTGAATGCTGCTGTCACGCAGTTCTCCATGCAAGCCGGCCGGTGCCTCCGGCGGTGTATTGTCAATCCGGTATTCCCCCATCACTGTCTCACTGACATTACCGCCAAAATCACGGGCCACTGCTTTCATATAATAAATGCCATCCGCCAGTTCTGTAGTATCCATGACATATTGAACCTTCTGCGTTGTCGCCACCTTATCATAAATGGTTTCTCCCAGCAGTTCCCAGTTCTCTCCATCTCCAGAACCAAGAAGCTGAATGCTCTGAATACCGATGTTGTCACTGGCATAGACCGAGCAGGTAACACTCTGGCGCAGATATTCCTTCACAGGGTACAGACTGACAGATGCAGGCGGTTTTGTATCCGGCAGGGTCCTGACTTCTATCATCTCCGATGGCAGTCCCCGATTGCCCTTTGCATTATACGGAACTACCTGAAGTCCATAGGTGGTATCCGGATATAAACCAGTCAATGTGCATTGAGTATCCTTCACCTGCTTCAGTTCAACACAGCCTTCCTCCTGTACTGCTTCGATGCAATAAAAGGCTGCTTCCTCCGGGTGCTGACAGTTCCATGCAAGCCGGATTCCTCCTTCCACCGGCTCCGCCTCTGTTATCACCACAGTATTCATATCTATATAATTAATTGCAAGGGGTATTTCTTTCACTGTAATATTCTCATTCCGGTCACAAACGGTTATGCGGAAAATATAATCTCCTTTCAAATCATTTGTCCGCAGAGTTACCCGTTTATACAGTTCTCCCGTCCATGGCAATACATTATTCGTACGATGCAGTTCTACCCATTCTTCACTGTTCTCCGGTGCATATTCAATCACAATGGATTTGATGGTACAGTTATCCTGTACCTCCACCTGAATATCGGTATCTTTATTAACAACACCATTTTCTTCTATGCCGGTCACTGTAATGGCCGGGGGCTGTTGATCTCCTGCACTGTAAATCACTACAGACCGGGTACCGCCGGACTGACCTGCCTCAGAAAACGGTTCTACTGTACAGGTATAGCTTCCCTCTGCAAAGGAATATCGGCTGGTGGTAAAGGAATAAGCATTCGTACCATCCGGCACAACACTGCCGGCATCACAAAATTTGCCGTTCTGATAAATGCTTACCGAATATTCACGTACATTCCGGTCATCCCCCTTCCAGGAAACCGTAATCACTCCCTGATTGGATACTGCTTTCAGATTCGTAACCGGAGATGGCGGGTCCATAGGTGTTACCATACAGGTCTTTTTCCCAGACACATTTCCCGCCCAGTCCACTGCTTCAATGGCATAGGTATAGGTCACCCCTTCCTCTACTGTCCGGTCTGTATAAGCGGTTCCGGTTACCGCATCCAGAAGCACATCATTCCGATACAGGTTGTAGTGGTCAAGAGCACCATCATCTGTGGCGCCCACCCAGGACAACGGTACGGAAGATGCAGTAAAATCCTTGGAACAGACAAAGGAATTTACAGTAGTGGGCGGTGTCACATCCTTCGGTGTCTCCACCTGTGCTTCGATAGATTCCGACACATTTCCACTGACATCCACTGCCTGTACCCAATAGATATAGACACTCCCCTGTATCAGACCGGTGCATTTGTAGGTACAGGAAGTGGTGGAAGCAAGCAGCTCCCCTTCCCGGTAAACCCGGTATTCCAGTATGGCATCATTGTCTGCAGCGGCAGCCCAGCTTAAGATGGCTGTCCGATAGGTTACATTCGATACCAGCAAGGACTTCGGCGGTGTAGGTGATTCTGCATCTCCATAATTACCAATAATCTCTACTGCCAAGTCTTTGGTTTCCCTGCTGTAATCATATTCGGAAAGACTGGTATCTAACTGCAGGGTCTGAAAACGACTGGAGCCACAGCCAAAGGAAATCACAGGCCTGCCTTCATAATCCTCTGCCAGACACAGAACTGTCTTGTGGGTTCCTGTTGGGCGGAAGGAATAAGCACTGCTGTTCTCTACAAAGCTTCCCTGAATAACAATCGTTCCTGCCTTCAGACCAACTGCGTTCTGCTTCAGATTCACATAGAAATCCCTTACATAAATACTGCCCTGTTCGTTGGTCATAGAAATCGGACTGTTCATATACAGGGTATTACATTGCATACTTCCCCTATCAATGGAACAGGTCTGATTCACTTCTATGGTATCTGCCTGCAGAGTATAGCTGCCCAGGCTCACACTTTTATTCAGATACAGGCTTCCCTGAATCCGGATATCCTGTCTCAGGGTCAGGGCAGTATTGACTCCATTTTTCACCTGAAGGTCTCCGGTATAATCAGAAGCCGGTACTCCTATACCTGAAACAGAAAGGATCCCCTCCTTTTTGCATCCATTGTCATATAAGTTCTTATTTACTACGATATCTCCGGTAAACCGAACCGATTCCGAATTTTCAATGCTTAGTGTTCCGATATTTAATACTGCCTGATTGCTTTCTAATTCCTGTAATGCGGTGCCATTTAAAACCACCTGACAATCTTCACCAAAGAATATTTTACCGGAATGCGCATACAAGCTGCCTGCCAGCTTCCATGTACCGGAAGAAATATTGATAGAATTCAAGCCTTCGTATTGCTCGTAAAAATCTCCCTGGATAATAACGGTATCCTCCGGATGTTTCATTTGTATCTGAATCATGCTGCCGCCAAAGGAAGGTGTCTCATTCTCACCGGAATACCCCTGCAGCCGCAGATTCCCCTCTACCTGCAGCGTACCCTTGTTTATATTGATTACACCTGCATCTCCATAGACATCCCCCTTTACCTGCAGGGTATGACCATTCAAATCCAGAGTTCCTCCAATCAGCCACAGGTTTCCCTCTATGACCGTATCCTCTGTTAAGGTATATCCCACTACACCTTCCGTAGGAAGAAGCAGAGTGCCGCTGACATCATCCAGGTTTCCTACGGTAACCTCTGTCAAAAACCGGGTATGTCCTCCGGTTCCATTCCAGATTTCTACCGTATGGAGCATAGATTCTTCACTATCAAAGAAAACCTCCTGCACCCGGTTGGAGCCGCCAAATATAACCGAAAGCTCCGGTCCGGTTACTAAATTATCTGGTGTCCCGTTATTTTTCTGAGTTACATTTCCACAAAGAATCAGCTTCCCCTGATTCATACTGTCACAAGGATAAAGACTGCCGGTATAGAAGTCATTTACAACCTGTACCACACCGGATTCCTGCTCCATTATCAGATGACCATTGCTGTTATCCGGGAAGATCAGCTCCCTGCACACTAGATTGTAACCATTGATATCCAGACCCTCTTCTGCCACAAATGACACATTGGACAGTTTCAGATCATCCTGCAGTACAATTTCCTCCACCAGCCGGGCCTGAACCGTACAGTACTGCAAATTAGAAAGAGTTTCATTGGTCACCAGTACGGTTCCCTTATAGGTTCCATAGAATAAATTTTTTATTGGAAATTCATTTAAAAGTTCTACGATAGTTGCACTTGCATACATCTGGGGCAGCCAGTTCTGCTCCGTATCCTCAAAAGAAATCTGACTATTCCTTCCATCCTCATAGCCGCGGAAATCAAGATAAAAACTCCCCTCCGGAACAAAATTCGACACACCGACTCCGTACTGGTACAGACCTCCGTACAGAACCAGACTTCCCTTTGTCAAAAAACCGGTATGGTCCTTTACTGAATTCATAACAAAATCCCCATATACCGTTATTCCATTGTGGCTGCTTTCCCTCATATCCAGTATGCCTTCAGATGGTGCAGTTTTAATCTGTGCTTCCTGCTTTATTAATGACTGTACCCCATAATTCCCCTTTACCGTCATTCCGTTTTTCAGCTTCAGATTACCATTCTGATAAAAATCCCCGAATATGGATATGCTATTTTTGTCATTACAAAACTCTCCGGCTTCCAGATATACCATATCGTAATAATAATTACCATTCCTTGTATACTGCTTATATTCGAAATCATAAACCTCCTGGGTCAGACGATAAACTCCTTCATAGATTTCACAAGCATCTGAATTATAATTCTGAATGGTATTCCTCTTTGGAAGATACAGCCGCCGGACTTCTTCCCCCGCCATTTCCACATTCAGAATACTGGTTCCCTCTGACTGGATATCCAGCATTTGACTGCCGCTGCCGCTTAAAAGCAGACGAAACTCCTCGCCGGCTTCCATTCCCTTTGTCCCAAAAATGCCACTACTGTTCGGCAGCTCCAGATAATCTCCGGTCAGTTCTAAGGTTCCCCTTGTAAAATCCAGCATCCCTCTAAAATCATTATCAATATATAAATTTCCCTGAATCCGGAACAAATCCTCTTCATTTGTCATCTCAATTACCGTATTACAATAATCCAGATACAGAGAACCGTCACTGATCAGAGTACCCTTTGCAAAGGTTATGTTACCGGAAGAGCAAAGGAATTCCTCTGCTTCCATGGTGCCGTCCACAATCAGTTCTCCGCTATAAACTCTTACCGCTCCCTTCACTATGAGCGTATGCTGATTTAACTGCAGCCTTTGATTGAGAATCAAATCCCCCTCTATGATCAGGTCTTCCTCCAGATAAGATGGCTGACTAAGACTTAGATACCCCTTATATATACCATCCTGATATGCCAGACCTTCTCCCTCCGGCAGGATACCTTCCCCTGTAGCAACCGGTGTTTCTTCTGTATCCCCTTCGTCTGTGAATTCTCCCTGCTCTGATACCGGTTCCGCTCCATATACGGAAGCCAGATGAAAAACTCCGGACCAGTCCACACTTTGAATGAATATAAGTACTGATAATACAATTGCTCCCAGCTTCTTCCATTGCTTAGTTTTCATCCTGCTTCCTCCTTCTGTTTCTCCATACCACTCCGGCTGTTAATAATGCTGCCAGAATAACTGCCGGTATCCATCCCCAATACCACTTGTTTCTTTTTCCTGCCGCCTGATTTTTATCATTCAATACTATATCCGAAACTCCGTCAGCTTCTAAGTCTATAACTCCGTTTTCCGTTTTTTTATCCTGATTGGAGAAATTGAAAGCATATTCCTGATTTATCGCCCCCTGCTCCGGAATCTCCCTGTCTGAAATCATCCCTTCGGTTGTATTTGCTTCTCCTGCCGTGGAGGCAGTCTCTTCTTCCGGCGGGGTTACAATAGTTTCCAGCAGATTTCCATTCTTATCATAACAATAGGTAACTGTAGTCCCATCCGGATATATTGCTTTTGTGACCCGGTTTAATTCGTCATATTCATACTGGATACTTTCTTCTTCCTCCTGTGCCAAACTTATAGCAGAAAATCCGGTGACTATACTGAAACATAACAATATGGCAAATAAACATAACAGCCTCTTTCTCATAAAATCCTGTACCCCTTCCTCTTAGAATCGTAAAGCTGACTGAACCTATTTTTTCGTATCATTTGATTGTGATTTATTTCGGAAAATTTTTCAACCCATATTGCAGAATTCGCCCGTTCATGACATTTTTAAGAATATTCTTACATGTTTACCTGGAAAAACGTGAGAAAAATTAAGGTTTTGCTTTTAAACTACCGGTTATTTTATTCCATACAAAAACAGAGGGCTGCCGCCTCACGATTTCAATCGTTAAAGCAACAGCCCCCTGTTCACACTTATAGAACAGTTCCCTGTCTAATCCAACTCCTGAAACAATACCGACTCATAGGTCTGCAAGTCATCAAAAGTATATTTATCATCCTTTCCATTATCCAGACACTGGATGGTATAGCTCTTTACCAAACAGCCGGTCATGCTAAAGGTCACCACATGGCTTCCCGGCACTTTATCAAAGGTACATGGTACAGTGCCCTTATAGTCTCCGTCCACATAGCAGTAGGCACCTAACGGCTTTTCAATCGTTACTGTATTGCCGGTCTTCTGACTTTCCGTGGTATTGTTGCTGGAATCCTCAGTGGTAGTACTACCCCCCTGCTCTGTAGTAGTTCCCGGTTCAATTGTATTAGAAGTGTTGCCGGAAGCATCCTCTCCGTTCCGTGACAATTCAATGGTAAATATCTTATAAGCAGAATCTACCGTTATATATCCTTCCTTTGTCTCATATCCTTCCGCAGACACCCGGATCTGATGTCTGCCATAGGTCAACTCAATGGTTTCTGCCTTATCTATAGTCTCTCCATCAATCATAACTTTAGCCTCTGCCGGTGTTACGTCAAAGAACAGACTTCCGATTGGGTCCGGAGCAATCTGAAGCTCCATCAGACTGACCGTGACTTCTTCATCCCGGAGCACCACTACATTTTTATAACCACTGTGTTCGCCTTTGGTGATTTTCAGCTTATAAGTCCCTTCCCGGACAGTCAGCAGCATATCCTCCGTAACCGGAACAATCACGTCATATCCGATTTCAATCATGCCGCCTACATAGGTTTCATAATTCTCCAGTTTCACATAGCCATGTCCCAAATCCACGGTAAGAGAACACAGCTTTCCACCATATCCTCTTGCAGTTAACTGATCCTCCTTGCATACTTCATTTACGCCAATCAGTTTATCTCCGGATACAATTACCAGATCACTGGTATACCGGTACGCCTGATTCAGAATCTTTGCCTGCTGGTTCGCCTTATCGAATTCAAATCCGGATATCTCCCGTACCTCCCATGCATCCGGATTAATGGCAATTTCCAACAGCTTATTGTTATCCGTATTATATACGATATCAACAATCTGTCCGGCAGACAGCAGGGAGCCGGACATTACCTCTCCGTATTTGTTCCGTACATCCACTCCATTGTTATAAAGCAAATCATACTGTTTGCCATCATTCACACTTACAAAAGACATAGTACCGGCTTCCAAGTCCAGCTTTTGTATCACCACAGTCTGCTCTTCTGCCTTGGCATAAGGATTATACTCTTCCGTGGTAGGAGGGGGAGTCGTTGTGCGGCAGCCTGTTGCCAGGGCGACCAGCAATAGAACTCCGAATATCATTTTCATATATTTCATCTGCAACTTCATATGCTTTATCCTGCTTTCATAATAAATAGTCTTTCGCCTTGTCTGCTCTGTGTTCGTTACACTCACATAGTTCCTTGAACATTCGCCTGCCTGCAAGCAGTCGTCGAATGTGTAGGAGATGCGTTCAGTTCACCGAAACACTTGCCAAGCGCTCACTTCGCAGGCCTCGCCTGCTCAGTGTTCGTTACACTCACATAGTTCCTTGAACATTCGCCTGCCTGCAAGCAGTCGTCGAATGTTCTTCGTAACTGCGTTCGCGCTTATGCGTTCAGTATATCACGCATATTTATTTTTGTAAATTCAGTCCGTAGTGCTCCTGATACTGCTGTAATAGCTTTTGCTTTAACTCCTCCTGACGGATGACAGTCTGCAGTTTTTCAAAGGTTTTCGGCGGTATCCATGCCTTATTCATGTTGTTATACTGGTTTGAAATTTTCCAGAATTTTTCAGGATACCACAGCAGGTAATATAAGAATATGTAATCCTCCGTTCCCAGAGGGATGAACTGATGATAGGTATCAATCAAATGAAACAGCAGATCCGGCTGATACTCGTTTTTCTCCATTGCCTTTCTGAGAAATGTATACAAGTCCACCAATTGATTATCAATCATAAAATGTTCGAAATTGATAGTTGCCATTCCTTCCTTGCAAATCAGAATATTATGCTGATGGTATGCACCGTGACAATAAAACCAGCGGTTCTCCAAAATGCTTTCTCTGGAAAGATCTAACTGCTTTACCACTTCTATCCCCTGCTCATAAAACATTTCAAAGCAGGACAGGTATAAATAATCGAATTCTGACTTGGTGGGAATCTGGCGCATATAATTCCGTACCCGTTTCATCTCCTGATTATGCCGCTGAAAGGTAAGAAATGTTTTCAGCTCCTTTCTCTGCACCTTAGGCTCCACCTTTTGCAATGCCAGATGCAGCATTCCCAGATTCATTACCGCGGCTGTCATATCACTTTCCAGCCGGATATTGCATTCCCTCCCGTCAAAAAATTCCTTTAATACATATGGTGTATGATATCGGTCACAGGTTATGAATTCCCCTTCTTTATTCCGTATAAAGCGATCAATGTTCGGATACCCTGCCAGATACAGCTCTTCCTTTAGCTGTGCCTCCTGCTCCAATCGGCTTTCCGAGGTTCCTAATGGCTGCAATACCCGCATTCCCTTGTCCGTTTTTAGAATAGTAACTCCCCGGCCCTTACAAATATTTGTAATATTCATATCATAGCATTCCCATACTTCAGACAACTTCTCAGACAAAATCATCCCCCCATAAGCCTTTCTACGTTCTATCTTATGAGGGGACTTGCCAATTCATTCCTTGTTATTCGGTTTTCATCTGCTGATAAAGCTCCATTGCCAAAGCTTCCAACTGCTCACGGGTATTCAGCTCCGGCTGCTCCAGTACCTGCTGTAACAGCTCATTCAAAACCTCGCCCATGACAGGACCGGGCTCTATTCCCAGCTCTATCAGTCTTTTTCCATTAATATCCAGCGCCTTTGTGGAAAGGCAGTCTCCTGCTTCCAGAATCTCCTTCTGCATTCGGATCAGTGCCGCCAGGTAATGCTGCTTTTTCTCAAGCTCATAATCACTCTGACCCATCATATCCGCCCGGCGCAGCTTGACATAATCTTCAAACAAATCCGGTCCCATGCGATTCAACGCCTTTCGAAGGGTCTTTTTTAATACCTTTCCATTAATACCATAATCATGCCATTCTACCAGACGTTCCACCCGGTGTATGGTGTCATTGTCCAGCTTTAAGCGGCGCAGTACCTGACCTGCCATGATTTTCCCTTCCTGTGGATGCCCGTGGAAGTGATCCGTTCCAGCATCATCGGTGGTTCTGCATTTCGGCTTTGCCACATCATGAAGCAATGCCGCCCATCGCAGCACCGGCTCTGCTTCTATATGCTTCATGACCTCAATGGTATGCCTTCCTGCATCATAACAATGATATATAGTATTCTGTGGTGTTTGCATCATGGCATCGAATTCCGGGAGTACCACGGCGGTAATTCCCAGTTCGTATGCCTCCAGCAGCTTTTCCGGATGGTCCGAGGTAATCAGCCGGGTCAGTTCCATCTGAATCCGCTCTGCACTGATATCCTTTAAAAATCCTGCTTTTTCCCTGATTGCCTGTCTGGTATTTTCTTCAATATCAAAATCAAGCTGTGCTGCAAACCGTACTGCACGAAGAATCCGAAGGGCATCTTCATCAAACCGCTCCTGAGGAACTCCCACACAGCGGATGATTCCCTGTTTCAGGTCTCTCATACCGTCGAACTTATCTACAATTCCTTCCTGATCGTTATATGCCATGGCGTTGATGGTAAAATCCCGACGTTTCAAGTCCTCTGTCAGGCTGGCGGTAAAATGGACCGCTGTAGGCCGTCGGTGGTCTTCATACTTACCATCCACCCGGTAGGTGGTTACTTCATAGCCGGTTGACCCTATCATTACAGTAACGGTTCCATGCTCAATACCGGTATCAATGGTCCGGCGGAATAGTGCCTTGGTCTGCTCCGGCGTGGCAGAGGTAGTGATATCCCAGTCCTTTGGTTCCTTTCCCAATATGCTGTCCCGGACACAGCCCCCTACAATATAGGCTTCATATCCCTGCTCCATTAATGTATGCAAAATATTATTAACCGCTTCGGGCATCTGAACCTTCATCTGCTTCATCACTCCCATTCTCCAGAATATCCCTTAACTTACATCCTACCATAAAACTCCGAGTATATCCACTAATTGCCACTTTGAAATAATCAGGGACCTTAACGGAATCAATGGACGGCAGTCAGGAAGATACTGAACGCAAAACCTTCCTTTGAACAATAAAATATGTAATCAGCATTGCCGTCCCTGTCACAACCCATGACAACGGATAAACGAACAGCAACATTCCAAACTGTGTATAAATCCTGCAGACAGTATAGACCCATACCAGCCGAAGCACACAGGTGCCGAAAATAGTAATGATTGCCGGAGTCAGGGAATGGCCGATTCCCCTAAGGGCAGCTCCGCTGATTTCATAGGTCGGAATCAGGATATATGCACTTAATAAATATATCATCCGGATGGAGGCATATTTCGCCACCTCAGACTCTGATGTAAACAGTCCGATAAAAAAATCCCTTCCACAGACAAAAGCAATACTCATAACCGCTATAACTGCAATCGTTACAAGCATTATTTCCCGGAAGATTTTTCTACATCGTACATAATTACCTGCTCCGAAGTTCTGACTGATAAAGGTTACTGCAGTCTGAGAAAAAGCAGTTACCATAAAATACGCGTAAAACTCAAAATTCAAAGTAACAGCAGAGCCTGCTACCGCATCAGCTCCGTGTCCATTTAAGGCTGTTTGTATAAATACATTGGCAAGAGAAAATACAGCCGTTTGCAGCCCTGCCGGAATCCCCACCCGCAGAATCCGGGAAAGTTCCGGACCTGAAATGCGCAGTTTTCGAAAAGACAAATGTATTACACCAGTCTCATGGGTCAGAAAATAAAGCACCATTCCTGCACTTAGCACATTCGAAACAACCGTTGCAATCGCCACACCCGCAACATCCATATGAAATACAATGACCAGCAGCATATTCAATCCGGCATTCAACAGTCCGGATAAGAAAAGACAATAAAGAGGCCGTCTGGTATCTCCAATGCTTCGAAGTATGGCTGCACCAAAATTGTAGACCATGATAAAGGGCATACCCAGAAAATAAATACGCAGATATAGTACCGCCTGCTCCATAATGTCCTCCGGTGTATCCATCAGTCCTAATACCGGCTCTGCAATCAGCAGTCCCAGAACCAGGAGAAAAACACCACTGATAGCGGCTACCATCATGGAAGTATGAACGGTTCTACTGATATGCTCTTTTTTATTCTGTCCGATAAAGTTGGCAATGACCACGTTGGCACCTACAGAGATGCCTACAAAGAGATTCAGCATTAGGTTAATCAAAGAACCATTGCAGCCCACAGCCGCCTGGGCCTTTCCGGATGCATATTTTCCTACCACTGCCACATCTACGGAATTAAACAGCTGCTGTAAAATGCTGCTGGCTGCCAGTGGCAGAGCAAACAAAAGGATTTTCCCAAATATTCCTCCATGGAGCATATCTACCTGCTTTTTCGCCGGTTTTTCCTGTTCCATATGCTTATCCTCGCCCATTCCCGTTTCCTTCTTTCCGTATCCTTTACTTTCTTTTAAAAGGCTCAACAACCCCGCAGCAAAACTGCGGGGTCATTCACCTTACATAAAATAATTCATTTCTAATATGCCCGTCCAAAGTAGACCATTTTCGCCGCCGGCTTTCCGCAGTGTACACAGACATCTCCAAACTGCTCCTGAACAAACGGAATACATCTGGTAGTGGCTCCGGTCTCATCCTTGATTGCAGTTTCACACTCTGTTTCACCGCACCACATACCCTTGATAAAGCCTTGTTTCGTATCCAGAATTTCTTTGAATTCTTCCCAGTTAAGCGCCGTATGTGTATTGGCATCCCGATGTGCCTTTGCCTTTTCAAACATATCCCTTTGAATGGTATCTAATAACTCGCCTACCTTAACAGGAATCTCATCCAAAGAAACTACCAGCTTCTCACCGGTATCCCGGCGAACCAGAACTGCCTGACCGGCTTCGATATCCTTTGGTCCGATTTCCACGCGGATTGGTATGCCCCGCATTTCCTGCTCGCTGAACTTCCAGCCCGGACTCTTATCACTGTCATCTACCTTCACCCGGAAATTACTCAGACCTTCTTTTAATTCTGCTGCCTTCTCCAGTACCCCTTCCTTTTTCTGCTGAATCGGAATAATCATAACCTGTGTCGGTGCAACCTTTGGCGGCAGTACCAGACCGGAGTCATCTCCATGTACCATAATAATCGCGCCGATCATACGAGTAGTCATGCCCCATGAAGTCTGGTGAACATATTGCAGCTTGTTTTCCTTATCTGTATATTGAATATCAAATGCTCTGGCGAATCCGTCTCCGAAATTATGGCTGGTGCCGGACTGCAGTGCCTTGCCGTCATGCATCAAAGACTCAATGGTATAAGTGGCTTCTGCTCCGGCAAACTTTTCTTTATCGCTCTTCCGTCCTTTAATAACCGGTATTGCCAATACCTCTTCACAGAAATCAGCATAAACATTCAGCATCTGAATGGTACGCTCCTCTGCCTCCTCCGCGGTAGCATGGGCAGTATGCCCCTCCTGCCACAAGAATTCTCTGGAACGAAGGAATGGTCTGGTTTCTTTTTCCCAGCGGACAACAGAACACCACTGATTATATACCTTCGGCAAATCCCGATAAGACTGAATATCATTTTTATAAAAATCACAGAACAAGGTCTCAGAAGTAGGTCTTACACACATCCGTTCCTGTAATTCATTCAAACCGCCATGTGTCACCCAGGCAACCTCCGGAGCAAATCCCTCTACATGATCCTTCTCCTTCTGCAACAGACCTTCGGGAATGAACATTGGCATATACACATTCTCCACACCGGTTGCCTTAAACCGCTCATCCAGCTGCTTCTGTATCAGTTCCCAAATCGCGTAGCCAGCGGGCTTAATTGCCATACATCCCTTCACGTTGGTATACGAAATCAATTCTGCCTTCAATACCACATCGGTATACCATTGTGCAAAATCTTCGTCCATAGATGTAATTGCTTCTACTAACTTTTTGTCCTTTGCCATAACGACTTTCTCCTTTTTACTTAATCCGATATCAGCCTTCATTATAGTAAAGTCTTGGAAATTATGCAAGTCATCAAATCTGCGCCAGCTTATATCCTTCTTTATTTCGCAGTTCCAGACAGACCTTTGTTATATATTCCCTATGTACATATTTTGATTTCTTTCCATCTTCTCCGCCACTATAAAAGCTTTTATCGGTCAATTCCGTATATGGTGCAAGCTTTCTCACATATCGCAACAGTATATTGTATGCATTTGTCATACATTCCGGCCTTGCCATAAACCTTCCGGTTTCGTCATAATATCCGGTTTCACAGCCGATATGACCACGCCGGATTATCTTTCTTCCTTCCGCATTTATAATGGGGGAATATCCTGCATCAATAACCACATTTCCACCATCGCAATTATAACGCCTCAATCGTTCTCCACCGGGAATTCGTTCGATTTCGATTGGTCCTGCTTCCAAAAGGTGAAAGTAATAACCGTCACTCTGGTCCAGGGTTATGATACTGATATCATCCTGCTCTATCACCCTTCCCGAAGCAGCATCCTCTCTGATAATTGTACAGCCCACTTCAAGTGCCCTTTGCGCTATCAGTAAAAAACTGTCATATTCCATCCAAAAATTTATCCGTTTTCCCATCCTATCGTTACCTCATTCAATAATCTCTGTTATTTCTATAAAGAATTAACCCTGTAAGAATTCGTATTGCCCGATTACCCAGTCATATTCTTTCAGGTTCAGTCTGGTTCCACAATATTCACATCTTCCGCCGTTTAACAGCGACAGACTTCTGCCGCAGGAATTACAATGATACACATTCACATCATGAATGCTCTGTGTTACCGCACGGATGCTTTTCACAAGTCCAAGCATCAAGTGTGTACCTGCTTTCCCCACTCTTCCATTTTCATACAAGGTCAGGTCAAGTCTGAGCTTTACTGTCAGATACTGATACTCGCCCTTGATTTGAAAATCCATTAATACGCACTCCAGAAGTTTACAGTCAACAACCGTTCTGTAGTTCTGAATAAACGGTGTCATATCACATTCTGCAAAGGGACGGATTTCCTCCATGGACTCTGCATAGCAGATACTCATCAGCTTATTAGAAAGGTTTCCAATAAAGCTCTCTTCTGAAAAATGAGGATCCACTTGCCGCAGCTGTAACAAAGTATTCATCGATTTTGCCGGTCCTTCCTT
>JAIECC010000448.1 GCA_029068665.1 Lachnospiraceae bacterium | reverse complement strand
ATGGGACCTACAGGGCTCGAACCTGTGACCCTCTGCTTGTAAGGCAGATGCTCTCCCAGCTGAGCTAAGATCCCATAGTCACTTGACACATGTGCTATTATAGGGGGTATGGAAGAAAAAGTCAAGCTTTAATTTAAATATTCTAAAGCAGAATTATCTTTTGTATTTATCTGCATACAGCAAGCTGTTTTAGTAAAATAGATGGATTTTTTTCTATATTCTTTATATAATAAGAAGAACAATGTATGATATGGATGACAGATGATTTATGATAATAAATGATATTAGGAAAGGAATGTAATCGTCATGCGGGTTGGAATGGGATATGATGTTCATAAATTAACAGAAGGCAGGAAGCTGATACTGGGAGGGGTGGAAATCCCTTATGAAAAAGGACTTCTGGGTCATTCGGATGCGGATGTTTTAGTACATGCCATTATGGATGCCTTGCTGGGGGCGGCAGCACTGGGAGATATCGGAACTCATTTTCCGGATACAGACCCGGCTTATGCCGGAGCAGACAGTATGGTATTACTGAAAAAGGTAAAGCAGCTGTTAGATGAGAACATCTTTTTTATCGGGAATATTGACGCTACAGTGATAGCCCAGAAACCGAAGCTGGCACCGTATATTCCGGAGATGCGGAAGCGGATTGCTGCTGCTTTGGAACTTCCGGTTTCCAGAGTAAATGTCAAGGCAACAACGGAAGAGGGACTGGGATTTACGGGAACCGGACAAGGAATCAGTGCTCAGGCAATTTGTGGATTGGAAACAGTGGCAAATTACAGCTATGACGGGATGGAGGAAGGCATGGGAGCCTGTGCAGGCTGTGCCGGATGTCCGGGAAAGAAGCAGGAGTGAGCCTGGGTGGCGGTTCGAGCTTTCGGATGGGTAATGATACAGGTGGAAGGAATGGATAAAACACACAGATGAGTCTACAACGTTACAGAGAACTATTGGAAGAATTGGAACAGAAGCACCGGCTGACCAAACAGGAATATGAAGAGCTGTTGATGTGTCGGTTTTCTACAGTGGAACCGGGGACACAACAGAAGATGGACCAGGAGCTGTTTGAGAAAGCGCGCAGGACACAGCAGCAGGTGTTTGGAAAGAAAATCTATATCCGTGGTTTAATTGAGTTTACCAACTATTGCAGAAATAACTGTTACTACTGTGGCATCCGCCGGGATAATCAAAAGGTGGAGAGATACCGCCTGACGGAAGAGCAAATATTTAATTGCTGTGTGGAAGGATATGCCCTTGGGTATCGGACCTTTGTGTTACAAGGAGGAGAGGATGCATATTTTACGGATCAGCGAATTTGTGCTATAGTAAACAGGATAAAATCAAAATTTCCGGATTGTGCGGTTACATTATCCATTGGAGAGCGCAGCAGGGAAAGCTATGAGCTTTTTTTACGGGCTGGAACAGACCGATACCTGCTTCGGCATGAAACTGCAGATGAAATGCATTACAGTCAATTACATCCTGCAGAGCTGTCTCTGAAAAGAAGAAAGCAGTGCTTAAAGGATTTAAAGGAGCTTGGTTATCAGGTTGGTGCAGGCTTTATGGTCGGTACACCGGGGCAGACCTTCAAGCATCTGGCAGAGGATTTGGAGTTTTTGCAGGAATTGCAGCCCCACATGATCGGAATCGGTCCGTTTATTTCTCATAAGGATACTCCTTTTGCAAGGGAGCCCAATGGAAGTGTGGAAGAAACGCTGTTCCTCCTTGGAGTTCTGCGTTTAAGCTTTCCAAAGGCAATGCTTCCGGCTACCACAGCTCTGGGAACTCTGGCAGGAGACGGAAGAGAACGGGGCATTCTGGCAGGAGCCAATGTAATCATGCCCAATTTGTCGCCCATAGCAGTGCGAGAGCAGTATAGTTTATATGACAATAAAATATGTACAGGGGAGGAATCGGCACAATGTTTCCAGTGTATTCGAAATCGAGTTGAGAGCATTGGTTATGAAATTGTTGTAGAACGCGGAGATTATCCGGGATGATAGAAACAAAAGAAAGAAGGCATAGTATGTGGAAGTATGATCCAAACAGTGCAAAGGCAGATGAATTTATTAACCATGAGGAAATTATGGAGACTCTGGCTTATGCAGAACAAAACAAAGCAGATAAGGTACTGCTGCGGGAAATATTGAAGAAGGCGGAGGAACGAAAGGGCTTAAGTCATCGGGAAGCAAGTGTGCTGCTTGCCTGTGAAGAAGAAGAAATCAATCAGGAAATCTTCCGGCTGGCAAAGCAGATTAAGCAGGATTTTTACGGAAATCGTATTGTATTGTTTGCCCCGTTGTATCTGTCAAATTATTGTGTGAATGGGTGCACTTATTGCCCCTATCATGCAGTAAACCATCATATGCCCCGGAAGAAGCTGACTCAGGAGGAGGTACGCAGAGAGGTGATTGCTCTGCAGGATATGGGACATAAGCGGCTTGCAATCGAATCCGGCGAGGATCCGGTAAATAATCCCATTGAATATATCTTGGAATGTGTCAATACCATTTACGGAATTCATCATAAGAATGGTGCCATCCGCCGGGTGAATGTGAATATTGCGGCAACCACAGTGGAAAATTATAAGAAACTAAAGGATGCGGAAATCGGCACCTATATTTTGTTTCAGGAAACCTATCATAAAGAAAGCTATCTTAAGCTGCATCCAACAGGTCCGAAACATGATTATAATTATCATACAGAGGCCATGGATCGTGCCATGCTGGGAGGGATTGATGATGTAGGCTGTGGTGTACTCTTTGGTCTGGATAAATTCCGATATGAATTTGCCGGCTTATTGATGCATGCAGAGCATTTGGAAGCTGTATTCGGGGTAGGTCCTCACACCATCAGTGTACCAAGACTCCGGAATGCAGATGATATTGATTCCACCTCCTTTGCTAATGGAATTGATGATGATACCTTTGCAAAAATCGTTGCCTGTATTCGGATTGCAGTACCATATACAGGTATGATTGTATCCACCAGAGAAAATCAACAGACTCGGGAACGGGTACTGCAGCTGGGCATTTCACAAATCAGCGGGGGCTCCCGAACCAGCGTGGGAGGATATGTGGAGCCGGAGCCGGAGGATCAGAGATCGGAACAGTTCGATGTGATGGATAACCGGACCTTAGACCAGGTGGTAGGCTGGCTGATGGAGCTTGGATATGTACCCAGCTTTTGTACGGCATGTTATCGGGAAGGACGGACCGGTGACCGTTTCATGAGTCTGTGTAAAAGCGGTCAGATTCAGAACTGCTGTCATCCAAATGCATTGATGACATTAAAGGAATATCTGGTGGATTATGCGTCTCCATCTACCTTGAAAATCGGCGAGGAACTGATTCAAAAGGAGCTGGGGAATATTCCTAAGGAGCAGGTGCGCAGTCTTGTAATAGAGCATTTGGACCGGATCCAACAGGGACAAAGAGACTTTCGGTTTTAGTATATTAAGGAGAAAACAGATATGAGCATGAATGAAACACCCGGTGGTGAACGAGTACATATTGGTCTGTTTGGAAGACGGAATGCAGGAAAGTCCAGTGTGATGAATGCATTGATCGGACAGTCCCTTTCGATTGTTTCAGAAGTAAAGGGAACCACCACGGACCCGGTTCACAAGTCTATGGAACTGCTGCCTTTGGGGCCGGTTGTGTTCATGGATACCCCAGGTCTGGATGATGATGGGGAACTGGGGGCTGCACGGATGGAGAAAAGCTATCAGATATTAGACCGGACGGATATTGCTCTGGTCGTCATAGACGGGGCTGAAGGCAAAGGGGAAGAGGATGAGCAGATTCTGAACCGGATTCGGGAAAAAGGGATTCCTTACGTAGTGGTATATAATAAGCAGGATTTATTGGAAGATACCACAAAGGAAGTTCTTGACGTAGCAAAGCTTCTGAAGGATCAGAGAGAGGGCAGGGAAATCATGATCCGGGTCAGCACCAGGAATCAGTATCACATTCAGGAATTGAAGGAATTTCTGGCAGGCTTAAAGCCGGATGCCCCTGAGGTTCCCATTGCAGCGGATCTGGTTCAGAGAAATGATTTTGTAGTGCTGGTGGTTCCCATTGACAAGGCGGCCCCAAAAGGCAGGCTGATTCTGCCACAGCAGCAGACCATCCGGGAACTGCTGGATGCAGGTGCCATACCGGTAGTCACCAGAGAAACCGAACTGAAGCAGACTTTGCAGGAGCTTGGAAAAGCACCGGCTTTGGTAATAACAGATAGTCAGGTGTTTGAATTTGTTGCCGGAATTGTACCGGAATCCATACCATTGACCTCGTTTTCCATTTTGTTTGCCCGGTATAAGGGGGTGCTGCAGACAGCAGTAAACGGAGCAGATATGCTGGAGCAGCTGCAGGATGAGGATCGGATATTAATTGCAGAAGGCTGCACCCATCACCGTCAGTGCGGAGACATCGGCACAGAGAAGCTTCCTCGCTGGATTCAGAAGCAGGCAGAAGGAAAGAAGCTGTACTTTGAATTTTGCAGTGGAACGGAGTTTCCAAGGGACTTATCTGCCTATCGGCTGGTTATCCAATGCGGCGGCTGTATGCTGAATGAGCAGGAAGTGAAGAACCGCTATGGGCTGGCAGAAAATCAGGGAGTGGCAATGAGCAACTACGGAATTGTGATTTCCAAGCTTAAGGGAATTCTGGCACGAAGTATTGCAATGCTGGCAGGGAAAGAAGAATAAGGGACGTTAACAATATGGAACTTTATTATGATAATAATGGGAATCCGGAGGCAATCCGCCGGCTTTGGCAGACGGTATTCCATGATTCGGAGCCCTTTGCCGACTATTATTTCCAATGGATGTATCCAAAGAATCAGGTGCTTCTGGCAAAAGAAGACGGGGAGCTTTGCTCTATGCTTCATCTAAATCCTTATCTATGGAGCTGGAGTCTGAACGGGCGGGATCAGCAGCTTCTGAATCTGCACTACATTGTTGGAGTGGCTACAACAGAAGCCTGGCGGCGGCAGGGGTTGATGGCAGCCTGTATGAAGAAAGCATTACAGGACATGGAAGCAAAGGGAGAGCCCTTTACCTATCTGATGCCGGCAAAGAAGGAATACTATACACCCTTTCAGTTTGTTGAGATTAAGAGGGAAAAGCGATGGATTCGGAAAGGAAATAACTGGATTCGGAAGGGAGAATCTTCCATTTTTAGAGAGACTTTCGAGACAATCTCCATACCGGAATCAAGACCTGACATTTTTCCGGCCCGTACTCCGGAGTATCTGAAGCAGCTGCGGGCAGAGATGGCATGTGAAGGGGGTGCTGTACTGGAGTGGGAGAAGAAAGCCGGTTATTGTGCGTATGCCATGGAACAGCGGGAAGGAAAAAGAACGGCAGTCATTGAGCAATTGTGGATTGACTCCATGAATACAGAACAGACATTAAATCAACTGGTATGTCCGGAGCTTGAACGGAGACATGGAGAGCTTGCTGTGGAGTATATGGAGGAACAGCCTATGATGCTTCGCATCCTACACCTTTCCCGGTTTTTAGAGCTATTGCCTTATGATGGAGAGGAAAAGCAATGCATGGTTCATTTAACGGATTCCATATGTACCGGGAATCAGGGGGTCTTTGTAATTACACTTTCACCGGAGGGGGGAAGGCTGCACCGGATGGCAGAAGAGCCGGAAGCAGCTTTCACAGGAATACCGGAGTATCATTGGGATATGACAGAGCTGACAGAGTATCTTTTGAAAGAATCTGGTCTGGCAGAGCATATGTATCTGATGGAGATTGTGTAGATGGTTGACAAAATATTCCTGCAATTCTATACTTTAGGAGGCAAGTCAGCCATGACCAAATGAAGCAGCCGGTCAATTAGAAAAGATTGAGGAGTCAGTAACATGAAAATATATAATACCATGACCAGAAAAAAAGAAGAATTTGTACCAATTCGGGAAGGAAAAGTGGGAATTTATGTATGTGGACCTACGGTATATGATTTTATCCATATGGGAAATGCACGACCTATGATCGTGTTTGATACTCTGCGGAGATATCTGACCTATAAGGGGTATGAAGTGAATTATGTATCGAATTTTACCGATGTGGATGACAAAATTATCAAGCGTGCCAATGAAGAAGGGGTAGATTCTTCTGTGATATCAGAACGCTATATTGCAGAGGTAAAGAAGGATATGGCGGCAATGAATGTACAGGAGGCAACCACCCATCCGAAGGCAACCGAGGAGATTCCGGATATGATTGCACTGGTACAGACCTTGATTGAGAAAGGATATGCCTATGAAGTAAACGGAACGGTTTACTTCCGGACCCGGCAATTTAAGGAATACGGTAAGTTGTCCCATAAGAATCTGGATGATTTAAGAAGTGGAAACCGTTCTCTTCAGGTATCCGGTGAGGAGGAAAAGGAGGACAGTCTGGACTTTGTATTATGGAAGCCGAAGAAGGAAGGAGAACCTTCCTGGGAGTCTCCATGGGGAGAAGGACGTCCGGGATGGCATCTGGAATGCTCCTGCATGTCCAAAAAGTATATCGGTGATATCATTGATATTCACGCAGGTGGTGAGGATTTGATTTTCCCACATCATGAAAATGAGATTGCCCAAAGTGAGGCAGCAAATGGGACGGAGTTTGCCCGGTACTGGATGCACAATGCATTTTTAAAAATTAACAATGAAAAGATGTCAAAATCCCTGGGGAACTTTTTTACCATACGGGAAATCAGTGAGAAATATTCCTTACAGGTTATCCGGTTCTTTATGCTCAGTGCCCACTACAGAAGTCCATTGAATTTTTCTGCGGATTTGGTAGAAGCGGCTAAGAATGGATTAGAGCGAATCCTGACTGCATATGAAAAGGCAGAAGAAACAGCAAAGAAAGCAGCAGGCGTTACCCCTTCTCCAGAGGAACAGGAATCCATTGAACGGATAGAAACGTTCATACAAAGGTTTGAGGTCGCCATGGAGGATGATCTGAATACGGCAGATGCAATTTCCGTTATTTTTGAACTGGTGAAGCTGTCCAACACAACCATTGATGCCCAGTCCTCCAAGGTTTATTGCGAAAGAATGACGGCTGCAATCCGGCAGTTATGTGACATTCTGGGAATAGAAACGGTCAGAGAAGCAGAATTGCTGGACGAAGAGATAGAACGGTTAATTGAGGAACGCCAGCAGGCAAGAAAGAATAAGGATTTTGCAAAAGCGGATGAAATCCGGAATACGCTGCTGGAGCAGGGAATTGCCTTAGAGGATACCAGGGAAGGTGTAAAGTGGAAGAAGATTTAATCGGTTATTTTAAAACAAAAATGGAACTGCCCCATCGGGATATACGAAGCTATTCTCCCCTTGCCCTGGCATATATTGGGGATGCAGTGTATGATCTGCTGATTCGGACCGAGGTAGTTGCCCAGGGAAATATACCGGTTAACCGGTATCATAAGCAGGTTAGTTCCATTGTCAAGGCAGAAGCTCAGGCAGAGCTGGTACATCTATTGCTGGAGGAGTTGACAGAAGAAGAAAAGGATATCTATAAACGGGGCAGGAATGCCAATTCCTATACAAAAGCAAAGAATGCCAGCCTGGGAGAATACCACCGGGCGACGGGATTTGAGGCATTAATCGGCTATCTGTATCTGACGGAGCAGTATGCAAGAATTACGGAATTACTGCAGATTGGAAGGCGGAAGCAGGAAGAAGCAGGGACAAAGTAAGCATCGGGAAAGACAGGAGTAGAAGTAATGCGATATGAAGAATATACCATTGAAGGGCGAAATGCGGTTTTAGAAGCCTTTCGTGCCGGAAAGACGATTGATAAACTATATGTACAGAATGGATGCCATGACGGAGCGGTGAATTCCATTACCAGAGAAGCAAGAAAGCGGGATACCATTATTACCTATGTAGCAAAGGAACGTCTGGATCAGATGTCATCTACCGGAAAGCACCAGGGGGTGATTGCCCAGGCGGCCGCCTATGAATATGCAGAGATGGAAGAGATTTTTGCCAAGGCAGAGGAGCAGGGGGAGCCCCCCTTTCTCTTTTTACTGGATGAGATTGAAGATCCTCACAATCTGGGAGCCATTATCCGTACTGCCAATCTGGCAGGTGCCCATGGAGTGATTATACCAAAACGCAGGGCAGCAGGGCTGACGGCAACGGTAGTAAAGGCTTCTGCCGGCGCTCTGAATTATACCCCGGTAGTAAAGGTGACCAATCTGGCACAGACCATCGATGAATTAAAGGAGAGAGGCTTATGGTTCGTCTGTGCGGATATGGAGGGTGAAATCATGTACCACCAGAATCTCACCGGTCCCATTGGTTTAGTCATTGGCAATGAAGGCCAGGGTGTCAGTCGTCTGGTACGGGAAAAATGTGATTATATTGCATCCATTCCTATGAGGGGAGATATTGATTCATTGAATGCCTCCGTGGCAGCCGGTGTATTGGCATATGAGATTGTCAGACAAAGGATGTCTTAGACGGGTATGGAATCAGTCATCGATAATTTATTATATTATTAGCAAACGTGCATATTTGGGCGGTTTGTGAATAATGATATGGCGGAAGAGTTGCAGTAATTGGGAGAATAGAGTAAATGAATTATATGGAATTCACAGATGAAGAATTAGTAGAGCGGATTCGCAGGCAGGATCCTGCCGCCATGGATTACCTTTTGGATAAGTACCGGAATATGGTGAAACGGGAAACCAGAGAAATTTATATTATCGGCGCAGATTCCGAGGATTTGATGCAGGAGGGAATGATAGGACTGTTCAAGGCAATCCGGGATTATAACGAGGATAAAAACTGCAGCTTTCATACCTTTGCAAGTCTTTGCGTAAAGCGGCAGATCTGTACGGCTGTTACCACCTCCAATCGAAAGAAGCATTACCCTTTGAATCATTATATTTCCTTTTACTCTCAGGATGAAGAAACAAACAGCTCTGTTATGGATATTTTGGCAGCAGCGGAAAACAGTAATCCGGAAGCCAACCTGTTGATGCAGGAGCAGATGGGTGGTCTGGTGAATAAGATGGATACCCTGCTGAGTAAATACGAGCGGAGAGTACTGGAATTATATCTGGATGGGTTATCCTATGGGAAAATTGCAGAAGAACTGGATAAAACGGAAAAATCCGTGGACAATGCTATCCAGCGGATACGAAGGAAGATGACTCAGGATTAAGGAGGATGTTATGCTTTATTTTATTGCAGATACACATTTTTCAGAAGAAAATATAATACAGTATGAGAATCGGCCCTTTGAAAATGCGGGGCAGATGAATGAAGAATTGATAAAGCGATGGAATCATGTGGTAAAAGAAGAGGATGAAGTTTATCTGTTAGGTGATATAGGCGCGGAACATCAGGAAGCAGCAATTATAAATCAGCTAACAGGAAGAAAATTTCTTGTAAAAGGAAACCATGACAGAATGTCAAATCAGTATTATCGTGATGCAGGATTTACAGAGGTCTATGATTGTCCTGTCATTATTAAAAATTTCTGGATATTGTCCCATGAGCCCCTATATGTAAATACCAATATGCCATATGCAAATTTGTTTGGACATGTGCATAATTCTCCAACCATTAAAACCTTCAGCAATCATCATTACTGTGTTTCGGTTGAAAGAATTCATTATACGCCCATATCTTTGGATGAAATTATGTTGAAAATTCAGGAAAATAAAGAATTGGATATCCGTTCGGAAGCTGCTTCGAAAAGAAAATAAGGCCCGATAGAAAATTGGGCACAAAAATAAGCTACTAACGGGAGTCGGACCCGTGACCTCATCATTACCAATGATGCGCTCTACCACCTGAGCTATAGTAGCATTTTGCTGTATTTCAGCAACGTGATTAATATATCAAATCTTTTATCGGTTGTCAATAACCATCTTTCAATTTTTGGCATCTTAATAAACGGATTCTGCCATACTATTCACAAGTTATCAGAATGTAAGGGAGCTAATAAAATAGTAAATTGACTGGTGACTTCTTTGGAAGGAAATGTTATACTATTATGGAATGTGATTTTGTAGTCACAGGAAAATGCAGTCTTTAGCATTTATGCTTTGCATTAGATAAAAATGCCAGGAGGTTTTATTTTGGAAGAAGAAGTTGTTTCAAGACATTTTATCGAACAGATTATTGATAAAGATTTTGCAGAAGTATCCTATACGAAGATCGTGACACGGTTTCCGCCGGAGCCTAACGGATACCTTCATATTGGACATGCGAAGTCGATTTTATTAAATTATGGCCTGGCACAGGAGTACGGCGGACAGTTTAATTTGCGGTTTGACGATACTAATCCTACCAAGGAAAAGACGGAGTTTGTAGATTCCATTACAGAAGATGTGAAGTGGCTGGGAGCCGATTATGGAGACATCATTTATTTTGCGTCTGATTATTTTGACCAGATGTATGAGGCAGCAATAAAGCTGATTCGGAAGGGCAAGGCATTTGTCTGCGATCTGTCTGCAGATGAAATCCGGGAGTACCGGGGTACCTTGACGGAACCGGGAAAGAACAGTCCTTACCGGGACCGTTCTGTAGAAGAGAATCTGGCATTGTTTGAAGCTATGAAAAACGGTGAATTTGAAGATGGAAGTAAGGTGCTCCGTGCAAAAATCGATATGAGTGCACCGAATATCAATATGCGTGACCCGGTGATTTACCGGGTGGCACATATGACCCATCACAATGCCGGTGACAAGTGGTGTATTTATCCTATGTATGATTTTGCTCATCCTATTGAGGATGCCATCGAGGGGGTTACCCACTCCATTTGTACTCTGGAGTTTGAAGATCATCGTCCGTTATATGACTGGGTAGTACGGGAGCTGGAATACCCACATCCTCCAAAACAGATTGAATTTGCCAAGCTGTATCTGAAGAGTGTGGTAACCGGAAAGCGTTATATCAAGCAGCTGGTGGAAGAGGGAATTGTAGACGGCTGGGATGACCCAAGACTGGTATCCTTAAGTGCATTACGCCGCCGGGGCTTTACACCGGAGTCTATTAAGCTGTTTATGAGTCTGACCGGTGTATCCAAGGCGCAGAGTACCTGTGATTATGCCATGCTGGAATACTGTATCCGGGAAGACTTGAAGATGAAGGCAAGCCGGATGATGGCAGTCTTAGATCCGATCAAGCTGATTATTGATAACTATCCGGAAGGACAGACGGAATATATGGATATTGAAAATAATCAGGAGAATCCGGAATTGGGTTCCAGAAAGGTTGCCTTCTCCAGAGAATTATACATTGAACGGGAGGACTTTATGGAAGAACCTCCAAAGAAGTATTTCCGGTTATATCCGGGAAATGAGGTACGGTTGAAGGGTGCGTATTTTGTCACCTGTGTGGATTATAAAAAAGATGCAGATGGCAAGGTTACCGAGATTCATTGTACCTATGATCCGGAAACCAGAAGTGGTTCCGGTTTTGAAGGAAGAAAGGTAAAAGGGACTATTCACTGGGTGGATGCCGGTACTTGTGTTGATGCAGAGGTACGCCTGTATGAGAATATTGTCAAGGAAGATGAGCCGGTCCGCAATGAGGATGGCAGTTGGAACCTGAATCCAAATTCCCTGACCGTATTACAGCATTGTAAGCTGGAACAAAAATTCCAGGAGGCAAAGCCGGGGGATGCATTCCAGTTTATGCGGAATGGTTATTTCTGCGTAGATACAAAGGATACGGAGGAAGGACATCTGGTATTTAATCGAATTGTGTCGTTAAAGAGCTCCTACAAGCCAAGCTGATGATAAGGATGGCGGCTATAGGAATCTGATTTATAGGATAATGGAACGAAGGAAAGTAAGGGTACAGGTTTAGGAGGTAATTAATATGGGTCTGTTTACGGATGTGGAAGATATGGGACTTGGAAAAGTTGATATGAAAAACATGTTTCAGGAGGAAAATAAACATGTGTCGGCTGCTGAAAAGAAGAAAGCGGCTCCTGTAGCAGAAAAGCACGAAGAAGATGTATTGTTTGATAAATCACATCAATGTCCGATCTGTGATCATAATTTTAAGGTGAAAGCAGTCCGGACCGGTAAATTAAAGCTGATTGAGCAGGATGATTCCTTACGGCCGATTTATGAAAACCATATTGATCCCTTGAAATACGATGCCATTACCTGTCCGCAGTGTGGATATAGTGCGCTTACACAATATTACAAGCCGGTTACTTCTGCACAGCTTCGGACCATTAAGCAGGAATACTGTGCGAATTTTAAGGGGATTCAGGAGGAGACACCATGCATGTCTTATGAGGGTGCATTACTGCGGCATAAGCTTTCTTTGGTTTGTGCTCTGAAACGGAATGCGAAGAGCAGTGAAAAAGCGTATATTTTCCTGAAAATGGCATGGCTGCTTCGGGGAGTCTTAGAGGATGATTCTTTAACTGGCTCCGATCGGGAGGAAATGGAAAAGGAAGAGTCAGAATGTATCTTAAAAGCATATGAAGGATTTCAACTGGCATTTTCAAAAGAACCATTTCCGATGTGCGGCATGGATGAAATATCCCTTCGGTATATCATGGCAGTTTTGGCACATAAGATTGGAAAGAGAGAAGAATGTGTGCGTATGCTGGCAAGTGTTTTGACTTCGAAAATAGCATCCCAGCGGATTAAGGATAAGGCTTATGATTTGAAGGAAGCTATTAAGCAGGAAGTAATCGATGAAAAACAGTGATCATTTTTGCTAATGACCGATATTTTTATGGATGAACCGTTAAGTTTGGCTTAGGTCCATATAAAAACGAGTGAATACCCATTGGGGACTCACTCGTTTTTTAATTTATTCTTAGTAAGATAGTCAGCTTATTCTTCTGTCTGAATATGATTGGTCTTAATGATTCCTCTTGGAATGGCATCCTTGGAATTCTTCCAGGGTTCATTGGCATAACGGTAATCATATTTATTAATGAACCATTCAATATCATCATTTACCCGTTCCATACCTGTAAAGTAAGTGGTATTCAGACAGTCCAGAAATGCACTGTATTGATTTTTGTCCAGCTTGGAAGCACCGGTGTCATACAGTAAGCCATAATGATAGGTACAAAAGCCCTTACAGTCTGCAAAAGCCTTTTGAAATTCAGAATCCTTTTTCCACAGGTGAAAAATAGTATCAATATAACGATGGAAGGTATCCTCCATCCGTTCACAGATAAAACAATGTCCTTCTAATTCTTTTACATAGGTACCTACCGGTGAGGCATCTGCTGACCGTTTAAACAAGCCGGAAGAGGAGGGCTTATTTTTAGAAAGCTCTTTTAAATCCTTTATGGTCTTATCCGTATGGGTCTTTAGCATCAGGGCAAGTCCCAGACGATTTTTCTGCTTATAGAGCATTTGAATGTGATGCTGACAAAAGCCTAATTTATCAGTCATGGCACGATTGTCATCCTCCATATAGCTTGGTCCCATGGTGTATTCAATTGCGTTCTGCTCCAGTTCCTGATGCAATGCGCAGACCGGGCATTCACAATCAGAACGAAATGCATCGTTAACCGGTATGGTATATAATTGTTCTTTCATAGTGTCTCCTTTATTAGAATGGAAAATTTTGGCACTGCTTGTTGCTTACGCATATTATACCATGATTCCGCTTTGCTTCATCATGGTTCGCGCACATTCGCCAAATGTCTGCTTTGCAGCCGCTTGGCTCATTGTGTTCGCGTATATTGTACCATATCTTAGAGCTGGTGTATACCGGATGTAAGGCATATATTCCGGTAACTTTGGTAATAAGGATAAGTATTCGGAATCCGGTGTAATGATGGAAAATCAGCAGAGGAGAAAATTTAGAGTCATATTCTAAAAAAAGCATGAATAAAATATTAGTGTTATTTTATAATTATTTTTAAATAAAGGGTTGATTTTTTCTAAAAAATGGATACAATAATAGTTGTGTTAGCACTCAAACGGAGTGAGTGCTATTAGAAGGTAAGCAATAGAAGGAGGAATATAAAATGAGATTAGTACCGTTAGGCGACAAGGTCGTATTAAAGCACTTAGTAGCAGAAGAGACAACAAAGTCCGGCATTGTAATTCCGGGACAGGCTAAGGAAAAGCCGCAGCAGGCAGAGGTAGTAGCAGTGGGTCCGGGAGCAGAAGTTGACGGTAAGCTGGTGCCGATGCAGGTAAAGGCAGGAGATAAGGTTATTTATTCGAAGTATGTAGGTTCCGAAGTGACATTAGAGGATGAGGAATTCATCGTAGTAAAGCAGAGTGATATTTTAGCAATCATTGAAGAATAATCCATGGGACAATACGAAGTGGAGTCCTGTATACAGGACGAAGATGTTTCAGGGTTTGGAATAGGAAAATATAGATACAAGAATTGGAGGAATTAAAATGGCAAAGGAAATTAAGTATGGAGCGGAAGCAAGAAAGGCTTTAGAATCCGGTGTAGATCAGTTGGCAGATACCGTTCGGGTTACATTAGGACCAAAGGGAAGAAATGTTGTATTAAGCAAGTCTTTTGGAACTCCATTGATTACCAATGATGGTGTTACCATTGCAAAGGATATTGAATTAGAGGACGCATTTGAGAACATGGGTGCTCAGATTGTAAAAGAAGTAGCTACCAAGACCAATGATGTAGCAGGTGACGGTACCACAACAGCGACTGTACTGGCTCAGGCTATGATCAATGCAGGTATGAAGAATCTGGCAGCTGGTGCCAACCCGATTATTTTAAGAAAGGGTATGAAAAAAGCCTGTGATACAGCAGTGGATGCATTAAAGGAAATGAGTGATAAAATCAACGGTAAGGATCAGATTGCACGTGTTGCTTCTATTTCAGCCGGAGACGAAGAAGTTGGCCAGCTGGTTGCAGATGCCATGGAAAAGGTTTCCTCTAATGGTGTTATTACCATTGAAGAGTCCAAGACCATGAAGACTGAACTGGATTTAGTAGAGGGTATGCAGTTTGACCGCGGTTATGTATCTGCTTACATGGCAACCGATATGGAAAAAATGGTAGCAGAATTAGATAATCCATACATCCTGATCACGGATAAGAAGATTTCCAATATTCAGGATATCCTGCCTTTGTTAGAGAATATTGTACAGAGTGGTGCCCGTCTGTTGATTATTGCTGAGGATGTAGAAGGCGAAGCATTAACGACTCTGATTGTAAATAAGTTAAGAGGTACCTTCAATGTGGTAGCAGTAAAGGCTCCTGGTTATGGAGACAGAAGAAAGGCAATGCTGGAGGATATCGCAGTTCTGACTGGTGGAAAGGTGATTTCTGAGGAAATCGGTCTGGACTTAAAGGATACGACTATGGAGGACTTAGGACGTGCAAAGAGCGTTCGTGTAGAAAAGGAAAATACGGTTATTGTTGACGGTGCCGGTGAAAAAGCGGATATTGATGCAAGAATCGGACAGATTAAAATGCAGTTGGAGAATACAACTTCTGAATTTGATAAAGAAAAACTCCAGGAGCGCCTTGCAAAGCTGGCTGGCGGTGTTGGTGTAATCCGGGTAGGTGCTGCTACCGAAACCGAGATGAAGGAAGCAAAGCTCCGGTTAGAGGATGCTTTGGCAGCAACCAGAGCAGCAGTAGAAGAAGGTATTATCTGTGGTGGCGGTTCTGCTTACATTCATGCAAGCAAGAAGGTGGCTGAACTGGCAGCCGGCCTGGCAGGGGATGAGAAGACCGGTGCAGAAATCATTCTAAAGGCACTGGAGTCTCCATTATATCATATTGCATCCAATGCAGGTCTGGAAGGCTCTGTTATCATCAATAAAGTATACGAATCAGAAGCAGGCATGGGCTTTGATGTATTAAATGAAAGTTATGTTAACATGATTGAAGCTGGTATCATTGATCCGGTTAAGGTAACCCGTTCTGCTTTGCAGAACGCAACCTCTGTTGCATCTACTCTGTTGACAACAGAATCCGTAGTGGCAGAGATCAAAGAAGATACTCCTGCAATGCCTCCAATGGGCGGCGGCGGTATGGGAATGATGTAAACCCATAGCGACTCATGTATATGACAAAAAAGGAGCGAGGAGTCTGCTTGCAGGCAAGAAGCTCCTTTTTTGCTATATAAACTTTTTTCTGCTTGTCATTTTATTGTTGGAATTGTATAATATAAATTAACGTTTCATGTCATTGAAATGAGTATGTGTTTTCAAGATAGGAGGAGTGTTATGATAGGCGCAGTCGATATGAGCAATCGCTATATAATTCCGGTCAGTAATGTGGACCGTGTTACGCCGGCTTATACAGGAAATACTGTAGACAGCGCATCCGGAGTACAGCCGGTAGAGTGTCAGACCTGTAAGAATCGAAAATATGTAGATGGTTCTAATGAGTCTGATGTTTCTTTTAAGGCACCGGGACATATTTCTCCGGAGCAGTCTTATGGAAGAGTTATGTCTCATGAACAGGAGCATGTTGCAAATGCAAGACAGAAGGCATCAGGAAAGGATGCTTCTCTCGTATCCGCAACAGTATCTCTGAAGGTGGCTACCTGTCCGGAATGCGGCAGGAGTTATGTTGCAGGGGGAACCACGAATACGACGATTCAATATTCGAAAGATAACCCATATGACAAGGGAAGAAAAGTGATTGAAGGCAGTTTTCTTGTTGGACAGAATGTAGATGAAGCAGTTTAGAAGAAAGGATGACAATCAAAGTGCAGTACGAATATTTATTTATGGATAGAAAACGGATCGGAAGTAACATTGAGGCAATTATGAAGGATCGAAAATGTACCAAGGTTACATTATCACAGGCTATGAATATTTCAAGACCGACCCTGGATGCATTTTTGAAAGGCGATATTCACAATGCCGGTAAATACGATGAATACATCCGGAGATTGCTGGTATATATGCAGCTGACAGATTCCGTATTGGATAATTATAAGACCCTTCCGGATGTGAAAAAGATGCGATGTAACAGTGTTCAGAAGGAGGAGGTTCGTAAGGGCTTGCAGGGAATGGAAATTCCATATATCACGAGCAAGACCTATCGTTCTGCATTAAATGAATGTAAGAAGGTGATTCAGGGTGGAGGAGATGGCTTTGCACTTTCCTTTACCGTACCGGATGCAACAAAGATTCTGGGTGAATTAACAGAGGATTATCCGGATTTGTATATTGGTGTTGCAGATGTTTCCAGCAGAGAGGAGGCAAGCCTGGCAGTGGACAGCGGTGCAAGGTTCGTATTTACCAATTATGCCGTAAAGGATGTAGGCTCCTTCTGTAAGGAAAGAGATGTATTTTGTGTTATGGGTGCGGCCACATTGACAGAGGCCTTCAATGCACAGACCTATGGCAGTGATGTGGTGAATTTGTTCCCGCTGCCAGCCATTCATCCATCCATGCTGGAGGCCATTCGGACTACACTTCCGAAGCTGGAATTGATGGCAACGTTAAGTGCAGAAGAACAGGAGCAGAATGAAGAAGAATTTTTTGCAACTTTGATTCGATAGTATATTAGGGCTGTTGTAAACCAATTTGGTCTGCGGCAGCCTTCTCGTTTACATAATACATTTTTTCTGATTCGTCGGGCATCGGCTGTTGACAGGAAAAGGAATGGAAAGCAAGGAGGGTAGTATGAGTTTAGCAGATGATTTGTTTATTTCCATGTGCAGGGATATCATTGATAACGGGTATAGTACGGAAGGAGAAAAGGTACGTCCCAAATGGGAGGACGGCTCCTATGCCTATACTATCAAACGGTTTGGTGTTGTGAATCGTTATGATTTATCTAAAGAGTTTCCGGCATTAACACTACGGAAAACCTATATAAAATCGGCTGTGGATGAAATGCTTTGGATCTGGCAGAAGAAGTCCAATAATATTCATGATTTGAAAAGTCATATCTGGGATGAATGGGCAGACGAGGATGGCTCCATCGGAAAAGCATATGGATACCAGATGGGAGTAAAGCATCAGTATAAAGAAGGAATGATGGACCAGGTGGACCGGGTGATTTATGATTTGAAGAATAATCCCTATAGTCGTCGAATTATAACGAATCTTTATGTGCATCAGGACTTACATGAGATGAATCTGTATCCCTGTGCTTATAGTATGACCTTTAATGTAACAGATGGCAGGCTGAATGCCATTCTGAATCAACGGTCTCAGGATGTACTGGCAGCAAACAACTGGAACGTGGTACAGTATGCGGTTCTGGTGCATATGCTGGCACAGGTTTGTGACTTAAAGCCGGGAGAACTGGTGCATGTAATTGCAGATGCCCATATTTATGACCGACATATTGATATTGTGAAGGAACTGATCAGCCGTCCCACATATCCGGCACCAAGGTTTTGCCTGAATCCGGAAATACACGATTTTTATGAATTCACAACAGATGACATTACCATAGAGGATTACCAGACAGGACCGCAGATTACGAACATTCCGATTGCGGTCTAATTTGCCCTGAGGAGGGACCCATCGAAGATGGGAGGAGCCCTGAGGGCGGGTTGCAGTAAAGTATAACAAAGGGCTCCCAAAAGTCAGAAATTACAGAAGGAAAGGAGTACATGGATGTATGTTAGTATAAATACATCATACAGATAATAATATGAATGCAATTGTAGCAGTTGATAATCATTGGGCAATTGGTAATAAAGGTGGTCTGCTGGTTCGGATTCCTATAGACCAGAAGTTTTTCCGGGAGACTACCATTGGAAAAGTAGTGGTATTAGGAAGAAAAACCTTATCTACATTTCCAAATGGTCTGCCCCTGCAGAGACGGGAGAATATTATTTTGTCCCGTAATCCGGAGTTCAAGGTAAAGGGGGCAGTTGTGGTACATAACAAGGAAGAATTATTTGAAGAATTAAGACAATATGCTTCCGAGGATATTTATGTAATTGGCGGTGGAGATATTTATCAGATGCTGCTTCCGTACTGTGATACCGCTCATGTAACAAAAATTGATTACCGTTATGCGGCTGATACCCATTTTCCGAATCTGGACGAGCTTTCTTCCTGGAGCATGACAGAGGAAAGCGAGGAAAATACATATTTTGATTTGGAATTTACCTTCTGTAAATACGAGAACAGCCAGCCCCTGCCTATGATTTGCCCTGAGGAGGGGCCCAGCGTTTGATGACTAAATTCAATGAAAAGGATTGAGAGGTATGAGAAACAAAAATCATCCCGGTTTGGTGAAAAGAATAGGAATACTTTTTGGCTGTTTTGCCATCAGTATGCTCTGTGCCTGTGAAGCCGGTTCCCGGGCAGAATCGGCACAGCCGGTGGACGGACTGTGGCGAAAGGAACAGCAGGCACTTATCCTGGGTCTTTCCAATCAAAGAACTACCTTTGATGAAATGCAGGAGCAGAAGCTGCAGGCGATCTTGCGGCAATACGAAAGCTATGCAGAGGCAAATCCGGATTATGTGGGATGGCTGCATCTGGAGGATACCCTGGTGGATGGTCCGGTAGTACAGAGTCAGTTGGATGGAAATGGCTACTGGGAATATTTGTATAAGGATTTTAACGGAAATTATAAATTTGCCGGGACCTTATTTTTGGATAAATCCTGTTCCATAGGAGAACCGGCAACGGCAAACTGGATGATTTACGGTCATAATATGAATGACGGTTCTATGTTCGGTACATTGAAATACTATCGGAATGAAGAATTCTGGAGAGAGCATCCCACCTTTACCTTTACTACAAGAACTCAGGTAGAAACCTTTGAAATCCTTGGGGTGGTACAGTCCTGGGTGTCAGATTACCCCCAGGGACAGTTTGAATATTTTTATTTTTTTGATGCGGAAAATGAAGAGGATTTTGACGCATTTGTCCGGCAGGTAAAAGAAAACTCCTTATATGATACGGGAGTGGAAGCAGAATACGGAGACCAGCTGATTACCTTAACGACCTGTGACAGTTGGCATGAAGAAGGACGGCTGGCGATTATTGGACGGAAAAAAGGTCTTTGAATTTCTGCTGAATAGTGTTAGAATATTGGCATATGTACTTACGCATATCAATATCTCAAGATTAAAAAGAAAGTAGGTTTTTGACGATGTACAAGATTGTTAGTAAGGAAGTACTGAATAATGCTGTCGAACTGATGGTAATTCATGCTCCGTATGTAGCCAGAAAGTGTGAGGCGGGACAGTTTATCATTATCCGTGTGGATGAGGATGGAGAGCGGATTCCATTGACGATTGCAGATTATGACCGGGAAGCTGAGACGGTAACGATTATTTATCAGGTTGTAGGTTATTCTACTGAATTATTAAGTAAGATGAAGGCCGGAGATTCTGTGGTAGACTTTGTGGGACCATTGGGACAGCCTGCTCCCCTTCATAAGGTAGGACATGTAGTAGGCGTTGCCGGTGGTGTAGGTGCGGCTCCTTTATACCCACAGCTGCGTAAGCTTCATGAGATGGGTGTAAAGGTAGATGTTATCATTGGTGGACGTAGTGCGGAATTTGTTATTTTGAAAGAGAAGTTCTCAGAATTCTGTGACAATGTATATATTGCTACTGATGATGGAAGTCTTGGCACCAAGGGCTTTGTTACCAATGTGCTGACGGACTTGATCGAAAAGGGAGAAACGATTGACGAAGTTATTGCAATCGGACCATTGATCATGATGAAGAATGTAGTAAAGGTTACACAGCCTTTGAATATTCCAACTAGTGTATCCCTGAATCCGATTATGATTGACGGAACCGGAATGTGCGGCGGATGTCGTGTCAGCGTAGGAGGCAAGACCATGTTTGCCTGCGTAGACGGACCGGATTTCAATGGATTTGAAGTGGATTTTGACGAATGTATGAAGCGTCAGACGATGTTTAAGGAAGAAGAGCATAATTGTAAGATAGGAAGAGGTGTATAGACATGGGTAAGAATATGAGTATGACAAAGGTTGCTATGCCGGAGCAGGCACCGGATGTACGGAATAAGAATTTTGAAGAGGTTGCCCTTGGATATACAAAGGAAATGGCAATGGAGGAAGCAACCCGCTGTCTGAATTGTCCAAAGAAGCCTTGTATGGATGGCTGTCCGGTGAATGTTCCGATTCCGGGATTTATTGAAAAAGTTGCAGAGGGTGATTTTGAAGCTGCTTATGAGATTATTACCAGTGAGAATGCATTGCCGGCAATCTGCGGACGGGTATGTCCACAGGAGAACCAGTGTGAAGGCAAGTGTGTACGTGGTGTAAAGGGTGAGCCTGTAGGAATCGGCCGCCTGGAGCGGTTTGTAGCAGATTACCATATGGCAAATGCAGTTCAGGCACCGGTGGATATCGAAAAGAACGGAAAGAAGGTTGCAGTGGTCGGCTGTGGTCCTTCCGGACTGACCTGTGCAGGAGAACTGGCAAAGAAAGGCTATGAGGTAACCATTTTTGAAGCATTACATAAAGCCGGCGGTGTATTGAGCTACGGTATTCCGGAGTTCCGTCTGCCAAAGGATCTGGTTGCAAAGGAAATTGAGAATGTAAAGAACTTGGGTGTGACCATTGAGACCAATGTGATTGTAGGACGTTCTCTTACCATTGATGATTTAATGGAGGATGGCTATGAGGCTGTCTTTGTTGGCAGTGGTGCCGGTCTCCCTCGGTTCCTGAATATTCCGGGTGAAAATTTACTAGGTGTATATTCTGCCAATGAGTTTCTGACCAGAGTGAATCTGATGAAAGCATATAAGTTCCCGGAGGCACCGACTCCGATTAAGGTCGGTAAGAATGTGGCAGTCGTAGGTGCCGGTAATGTGGCTATGGATGCAGCAAGAACAGCAAAGCGTCTGGGTGCTGAGAATGTATATATTGTATATCGCCGTGGTGAGGACGAGGTGCCTGCCCGTCAGGAAGAAGTCCATCATGCAAAGGAAGAGGGTATTATTTTTAAGCTGTTGAATAACCCTTGCGAGATTCATGGGGAAGACGGCTGGGTAACCGGCATGGAAGTGATTAAGCAGGAATTAGGGGAACCGGATGCTTCCGGCAGACGTTCACCGGTGCCAGTGGAAGGCTCCAACTATATTATTCCGGTAGAAACGGTAGTTATTGCAATCGGTCAAAGTCCGA
Source organism: Lachnospiraceae bacterium (assembly GCA_029068665.1). GTDB lineage: Bacteria > Bacillota > Clostridia > Lachnospirales > Lachnospiraceae > CAG-632. Next base: position 1,629 of record JAIECC010000448.1, on the reverse strand, counting down.
ATCCGTTGATTCGTCAGACGACTCCGGGATTGGAGACCCAGAAGTGGGGCGGTATTATTGTAGATGAGGATACCATGAAGACCAGTAAAGATGGTGTATATGCAGGCGGTGATACGGTGACCGGTGCTGCAACGGTAATTCTTGCCATGGGTGCCGGAAAGAAGGCGGCAAAGGCAATCGACGAGAAACTGCGGGGATAATAGCCGCATCTGTCATGGACACAGGAAAGAATAGGCATATGGAGGGCAGAAATGATAGTTAAGGATTTTTATGAAGAAAAAGGGGTTGTAGCGAAAACAAATTCAAAAAGAACTACTACCACTTGGGTGGCAGGAGGGCTGGCAATTCTAAGCCTTATCGGAGCATACTGGTTTTTTCCGCTTCTGGTTCTGGCTATACCCTTTGGACTGTTGTTTATCCTGATGTTTCGGGAACGATACATCGAGTATGATTACTGCTTTTCAACAGAAGAAATAGAGGTGGCCAAGATTATTAACCGGAAACGCAGAAGAAGTGCGATTGTGTTTGATATGAACAATATTCGCTTTATTGCGCCGGCAGATTCCGAGCGGCTGTTAAATGAGCAGGAACTGAATCCACTGATGCGTTCTACGGATCATACTGCCGTGGAGCCCAGTGATAAGGTGTATGGTTTTTTTCTGGATTTACGGGGACTCAATACTATTATTTTATTAGAACCCACAGAAACCATGATGGAGCATTTAAGACAGGTGATTCCTAATAAAATTTATGAAGATTAAAAGTAAAATCTTTGGTTGACATTACAGGATGGATTTGTTACGATACGATAACAAATCCATCTGTACATATCAGAGAAAATCCCGTTATTATGGGAAGCAGGATGCAGAATAAAAGAAGGAGAGTGAATGGAGACATGAGTAAGATTGTTGGTGAAGGAATTACATTTGATGACGTGCTGTTAGTACCGCAATATTCTGAAGTGATTCCCAATGACATTATTCTTTCAACTAGACTAACAAATAAAATTCAGCTGCAGATTCCGTTGATGAGTTCCGGTATGGATACGGTAACGGAACACCGGATGGCAATTGCAATGGCAAGACAGGGTGGTATTGGTATCATTCATAAGAACATGACCATTGAACAGCAGGCGGAAGAGGTTGATAAAGTAAAACGTTCTGAAAATGGAGTCATTACGGATCCATTTTCCTTGTCTCCTGAGCATACTCTAGATGATGCAGATAAATTGATGGCAAAGTTCCGGATTTCCGGTGTACCGATTACAGAAGGCGGAAAGCTGGTTGGTATTTTGACAAATCGGGATTTGAAGTTTGAGACGGATTATTCCAAGAAAATCAAGGAATCCATGACAACGGAGAATCTTGTAACAGCAAGAGAAGGAATTACATTGGAGGAAGCAAAGCGTGTCTTGGGACAGGCAAGAAAGGAAAAGCTTCCGATTGTTGATGCTGATTTTAATTTAAAGGGCCTGATCACCATTAAGGATATTGAAAAGCAGATTAAATATCCGAATTCGGCAAAAGATTCTCAGGGCAGACTGCTTTGTGGCGCCGGAGTTGGTGTGACACCGGATATTCTGGCTCGTGTCAGTGAGCTGGTGAAAGCAAAGGTAGATGTAATTGTAAT